>DSBV01000087.1 GCA_011045955.1 Bacteroidales bacterium
AAATTACCGTAAACCTCATTTCCATCCTCAACAAAATCGATGTCCAATAGGCAAAAGAATTTTCGTTAAATTATATTATTATCTTCTTTTTATCCTTTATCCTTTAACCTTTATCCTTTTTAATAACTTTTTCCAATCGCCTTAACCTTAAAGCCAATTTCCATAAGTTTTTTATGGTCGAGGATATTGCGGCCGTCGAAGATAAAGGCGGGTTTCATCATGTTATTGTATATGCGTTGCCAGTCGTAGGATTTGAACTCGTCCCATTCGGTGATAATGGCAATGGCATGGGCATTTTTGCAGGCCTCGTAGGGGTCGCTAACAACTGTAAGGTGCTTGCAGTTCTCCTCGGGAGAGCGGGTTTCCAGGGAATCCAAATCGGCGTACATGCTCTTGGCGGGTACCTTGGGGTCGTACACCCATATGTTGGCCATATCGTTAAGCAGGTAATCGGCCACGTAAATGGCAGCACTCTGGCGGGTATCGTTGGTATCCTTTTTAAAGGCCCAGCCCAACATGGCTATCTTCTTGCCACTAATCGTATTGAACAGGGTGTGGATGATATTCTGTGCAAACCTGTGCTTCTGGTAATCGTTAAGGGCAATTACCTGTTCCCAGTAACGAGCCACCTCAGGCAATCCAAAGTACTCACAAAGGTAAACCAGGTTAAGTATATCCTTTTGAAAACAGGATCCCCCAAAGCCGACCGAGGCCTTCAGGAACTTAGGCCCAATTCGCGAATCGGTACCTACGGCGTAGGCCACCTCGTCCACATCGGCACCGGTTACCTCGCAAAGAGCCGAAATACTGTTGATTGACGAAATACGCTGCGCCAGAAAAGCGTTAGCAGTAAGCTTTGAAAGCTCCGACGACCAGAGGCGGGTTTGAATGATGCGCTCACGGGGTACCCAAGCAGCATAAACCTGAGTTAGAGCCTCAATGGCGGCAAGTCCCTCAGGGGTTTGATCACCACCAATCAGAACCCTATCGGGTTCAAGCAAATCGTTAATGGCAGTGCCCTCGGCAAGGAATTCGGGATTTGAAAGCACCTGAAAACAGGCCTTATTGCCTGTTTCGGAAAGTATGGTTTTAACTGCCTGGGCCGTACGAACCGGCAGGGTTGACTTTTCAACCACAATCTTATTGGTTGTGGCCACCTCGGCAATCTGACGGGCACACAGCTCAACGTAGCGTAAATCGGCAGCTCTTCCCTTGCCTAACCCATAGGTTTTGGTTGGGGTGTTTACGCTAATGAATATCATATCGGCCTCGCGGATGCCTTTCTCAATGTCGGTATCGAAAAAAAGGTTACGACCGCGTGCCTGTTTAACCACCTCGAGCAATCCGGGCTCATATACAGGTAAATCGTCGGTGTTCCAGGCTGCAATGCGCTCAGCATTGATATCGACAACGTTTACCCTGATATGCGGATTTTTTAGTGCAATTACTGCCATTGTAGGACCACCCACATAGCCGGCACCGATGCAACAGATGTTCTTTATCATAACTTAAGGATAAAGCTTAATGGATAAAGGATAAAAGATTTAAAATTTTAGATTCGATTTTTGTCTTGTTGAGTCCCGATATATCGAGACAGACTAAGTTGATACATCTCAAAACGATAGATAAATAGAGATCCTTCGTTTCACTCAGTATGACAAAAGGAGTGTCTGTTTTGTTAACTAAACGACATTGATTTAAGATTTAAGATTCAAGTACCTGTCACGCGAAGCAAGATTTAAGGCTAACTTTTAACGACTAACGTTTAAGGGCTCACGTTTAACATTTCACGACCTTACAGCTTCGCCCTGTCAGTCACACCCAAGGGGGATGACCTACGAGAAATTATTCCACGAAAATAACATAATTAAAAGAAAAAAGACCATAAAAAAAGCCACTAAATATGAACAAAGCCCCACGTAGGGGCTTAATATTTTGAAAATCAATTGATTTTTTTACAAACTCCAGTAGGTTAAATCATGGATTTTCCCTCGGTAGATACCCTTAACATCCATAAAAACGCAACCAGGGTTGGCAAGGTTTTTAAACCAATCCTCATTTAGGTTGATGTACTGTTTATGGCTAACGGCAACAATTATGGCATCGTACTTACCATTTGGATCTGAGGCCATTTCGAAACCGTACTCCTCCTTTACCTCGTGGTTATCGGCATACGGGTCAACCGCATCGATGTTTTGTACTCCGAACGATTTTAACTCGTTGTAAATATCAACCACCTTGGAGTTACGGATATCGCTTACATTCTCCTTGAATGTAACGCCCATGATGAGAATGCGCGAATCCTTTGGGTTTTTATCGGCAGCAATGATTTTCTTAACGGTTTGCTTAGCCACGTAAGCACCCATGGAGTCGTTAATAAAACGACCAGCAGTAATTATTTGAGGGTGATAACCCAGTTCCTTAGCCTTGTAAACCAGGTAGTAAGGATCGACCCCAATGCAATGCCCGCCCACAAGGCCGGGGAAGAACTTCAGGAAGTTCCACTTGGTTCCGGCAGCCTCAAGCACCTCGTAGGTGTTAATACCCATCCTATTGAAAATGATTGAAAGTTCATTCATAAAGGCGATATTGATATCGCGCTGGGTATTCTCAATAATCTTAGCAGCTTCGGCAACCTTTATTGAACTGGCACGGTGAATACCCGCTTTTATGATTAACTCGTATGTCTTGGCAATCTCTTCAGCCGATTCGGCATCGCAGCCCGAAGTTATCTTTTTAATTGTGGTTAAGGTGTGCTCCTTATCGCCGGGGTTAATACGCTCAGGCGAAAAGCCTACCTTAAAATCCTGTATGTACTTTAAACCCGAAATCTCTTCGAGTAAGGGTACACAATCCTCCTCGGTACAGCCGGGGTAAACAGTCGACTCGTAAACCACGTAATCGCCCTCTTTCAAAACTTGACCGACTTTGCGGGTTGCTGCAAGTAGCAGCTCTAAGTCGGGCAGGTTATGCTCATCGATTGGTGTTGGAACTGCCACCACATAGAATTTAGCTTCACGCAAGTCGTCGATATTGGATGTAAATGCAATATCGCACCCTTTAAAGGCTTCAGATTCCAGCTCACGGCTAGGATCTATCCCCTTTTTCATCAGTTCTACCCTTTCGGGTTTAATATCAAACCCAATAACTGAGAGTTTGTGGGCAAATTCAAGTGCTATAGGTAAACCCACATAACCCAAACCTATAACTGCAAGTTTTTCCTTTTTTGAAACTAATTCGTTATACATAGCCTAAAAATTAAATAGTTTTACAAAAAGGGTGAAAATCGCCGGTTAACGCTACCGGTTCCATATTACGGATGGTATAAACAATTTCAATTGAAGTACGGGCATCGTTTAAGCCAAAACTATTACCTGCAAGAATCTCGCGGTAGCTTGCAGTATGCAAATCGGTAAAACCCTTGCTAAACTCGAGCTCCTTATCGGCTATGCGAATGGAACGGTACGTACGCTGCCCCTTCGCCTTAATGTCATTGGGGATATCATTATAGTCAACACTTAAAAACCAGCGTACGCGGGCCTTTTCCAGTTCAAGGTAACCCGCAGCCTTGTCGGGACGGGAAACATGCACAATGCTCGACTTAACATTACCAAATATCCATGAAAGCATATCGAAAAAATGCACCCCGATATTGGTGGCAACCCCACCCGATTTTTGAATATCGCCCTTCCATGAAATGAAATACCAACGGCCACGGCTGGTAATGTAGGTTAGGTCGATATCAAAAATCGTATCAGCGGGTGCAGCGTCAATCTGTTTTTTCAGTTCAATAATAGTGGGATGCAACCTGAGCTGAAGAATTGTGCTAATGCGTTTGCCGGTTTCCTTTTCGATCTCAGCCAGAGCATCAATGTTCCAGGGGTTGAGAACAATTGGTTTTTCGCAAATGGCATTAGCCCCTTGCCGAAGTGCAAAACGTATGTGCGAATCGTGAAGGTAGTTTGGGGTGCAAATGCTAACGTAATCAACCTTTACACCCTGACGTTTTAGCTTATCGATATGCCTATCGAACCTTTCGTACTCCACAAAAAAATCGGCTTCAGGGAAGTAACTGTCCATAATACCTACACAGTCGTGCTTATCGAGCGCGGCTAAAAGATTATTGCCAGTTTCCTTAATGGCTTTAAGATGACGAGGAGCAACAAAACCAGCCGCTCCGATAAGTGCAAAATTCTTCATTATTTATTCAATTCTGAAAACCTGATTGTGTTCAAGTTTATACTTTTGCCCACTCTCGGGGCAAACTGCTACGCCATCGCTATTAAACTCAAGGCGATAGCCATACTCACTCATCCATCCTATCTGACGGGCTGGATTGCCAACCACAAGAGCGTAAGGTTTTACGTCCTTAGTTACCACAGCGCCGGCACCAACAAACGAGAATTCCCCCAAAGTTACTCCACACACAATGGTTGCATTTGCTCCAATGGTGGCGCTACGCTTAACAAGAGTTGTGAGGTATTCGCTTTTGCGATTAATGGCGCTACGAGGATTAATAACGTTAGTGAAAACCATCGATGGGCCCAGGAAAACATCATCCTCGCAAATCACTCCGGTATAAATAGATACGTTGTTCTGAGCCTTTACGTTTCTACCCAACTTAACGCCAGGGAAAACCACTACATTTTGCCCAATATTACAGTTTTCGCCAATTTCACACCCGGTCATAATATGACTGAAATGCCAAATTTTTGTACCTGCACCAATCACACAACCCGGGTCGATAACCGCTGTTTCGTGGGCAAAGTAGCTCTTTTCCATAACCAAAATTTAATCCAAATTTACTCTTTTAAAACTTTCAAAAAATTATCGGCAATATATTTTATAACATCGTCGGTTAATTCGGTATGCATTGGGAGCGAAATCACTGAGCCGGAAAGGGAATCGGAAACCTGAAACGAACGACCAAGGTTAAACTTGCGATCTGGCTCAAAAGCTTTTTGCTTGTGAAGGGGTATTGGATAGTAAACCATGGTAGGAATGCCTTTAGCAGCCAATTCTTTTTGCAATTTATTGCGATCGACATTTACAAGTTTTAGGGTATACTGATGAAAAATGTGGCTGCTCCATTTGGCACGGGCAGGCGTAATAATCTTACTGCATGGTTTTAGCATTGCATCGTAAGCATTGGCAGCCTCAATACGAGCTTTATTGAATGAATCGAGGTGTTTCAGTTTTACCCTTAAAATGGCTGCCTGAATGGTATCGAGACGGGAGTTTACCCCAATTCTATCGTGATGGTAACGCACCTTCATACCATGGTTGGCAATTGAACGGATTTCAGCAGCCAGATCATCATCGTTGGTAAAAAGGGCACCGCCATCGCCATAGCATCCCAGATTTTTTGATGGGAAGAACGATGTTGTGCCAATGGTACCTAGGGTTCCTGCTTTAGCAACCCTGCCATCGGAATGGTAGTAATTGGCACCCAAGGCTTGGGCTGTATCCTCAATAACGTAAAGGTTATGCTTTTGGGCTAAACGCATCACCTCATCCATATTGGCACACTGTCCAAATAGATGAACGGGAATAATTGCTTTAGTTCTGGGGGTTATAGCCTCCTCTAACTTTTGAATGTCGATGGTAAAGGTATTTGGATCTACATCAACCAGTATAGGGGTTAACCCTAAAAGGGCCACAACTTCAACGGTAGCAATAAAGGTAAAATCGGGGGTTATTACCTCGTCGCCCGGTTTCAGGTTGTGTGCCATTAGAGCAATCTGTAAGGCATCGGTTCCATTGGCGCAGCCAATTACATGCTTAACACCAAGGTACGAAGCCAACTCATCCTGAAATAAACCAACCTCTTTCCCTTTAATAAAAGCGGTACTGTCAATAACTTCCTGAATGGCAGCATCAATCTCATTCTTTATCCTACGATACTGTCCCTTTAGATCACACATTTGGAGGTTCATAGATTAAAAGGTTAAAGGTTTAAGGTTAAAGGTTTAAGGTTCAAAGTTCAAGGTTAAAGGTTCATACTAAACAATGTACACAGTTCACTAACCACTAAATACTACTTAGCGTAGCTAATAGCTCGAGTTTCGCGGATTACAGTAATTTTCACCTGACCCGGGTAGGTCATCTCGTCCTGAATTTTTTTGGCAATTTCGAATGAAAGCTTGTTGGCTTCCTCGTCCGAAACCTTTTCGCTACCTACAATCACACGTAATTCCCTACCGGCTTGAATAGCGAATGTTTTAAGTACACCGGGATACGAAAGAGCAAGGTCTTCCATCTCCTTGAGTCGTTTGATATATGATTCTACAACCTCGCGGCGTGCGCCGGGACGTGCACCTGAAATGGCATCGCAAACCTGAACGATAGGTGCAATAAGGGTGGCCATTTCCACCTCATCGTGGTGCGATCCAATGGCATTGCAAACCTCAGGTTTCTCCTTGTACTTTTCGGCCAACTTCATACCCAGGATAGCATGTGGTAGTTCCGGTTCATCATCGGGCACCTTACCTATATCGTGCAGTAAGCCGGCACGTTTGGCAATCTTGGGGTTAAGCCCAAGCTCTGATGCCATAATGGCACAAAGGTTAGCCACCTCACGCGAGTGCTGTAAAAGGTTCTGTCCGTACGATGAGCGATACTTCATTTTACCCACCAAACGGATAAGCTCGGGGTGTAAGCCATGAATACCCAAATCGATAGCGGTACGCTTACCAACCTCAATAATTTCCTCCTCAACCTGCTTTTGAACCTTTTGAACCACCTCCTCAATGCGGGCGGGGTGAATACGGCCATCGGTAACGAGCTGGTGAAGAGCCAATCGGGCAACTTCACGACGTACGGGATCGAATGCCGATAGAATGATAGCCTCAGGGGTATCATCAACAATAATTTCAACACCTGTAGCAGCCTCCAGGGCTCTGATATTGCGCCCCTCGCGGCCAATGATACGTCCTTTAACTTCGTCGGAATCGATGTTGAAAACCGTTACCGAGTTTTCAATGGCTGTTTCGGTAGCAACACGTTGAATGCTTTGAACCACAATTCGCTTAGCCTCCTTGGTAGCAGTCATTTTGGCCTCATCAACAATCTCGTTGATATACGTCATGGCTTGTGTGCGAGCCTCGGCTTTGAGCAACTCAATAAGTTGAGCCTTAGCCTCCTCGGCCGAGAGGCCAGAGATAGATTCAAGACGCCTGATTTGGTCCTTGTGCATGCGCTCGAGTTCCTCATTTCGTTTTTCAACCAGTTCCATTTGGCTCGAGAGGTTTTCGCGAATAGCGTCAACCTCTTTCTGCTTGCGCTGAAGCTCCTCGAACTTTTGTGATAGCTGAAGCTCACGCTGTTTGATTTTGGTTTCGGCCTGTGCAATCCGGTTGTTCTTTTCCGAAATTACCTTATCGTGTTCAGCTTTAAGTTGTAAGAACTTTTCTTTTGCCTGTAAGATTTTCTCCTTACGGATAACTTCGGCCTCGGCTTCGGCCTCCTGAATAATCTTATTGCGCCTGGTGGCCAAAAGTTTACTCCACATGAAGTACGACAGTAATCCCCCCAGGGAAAAAGCTGAAACTGCAATTATTATTGTTAACACCATACTTAATGAATTTTAGATTTATATAAATAAAAAACCCGCATTATGCCTTAATTTTATGTAGAAACCCCAGTCAAACATGGGTGGAGAGGCCATCCGATTCAGACTACCAGCGTCTCCCGGAAGAGATCCCGAACAAGCGGTAAACAGGCCTGTCTTGTGCGGAGCAAGTCCTACTCCAATTTTTGTAATGTTGAGTTTCGCAAAAACGTTAAGGCGATAATGCGGGCAATGCTATTTGAAAGAACTCATGTTTTGCTTACCAATGAAAGAACCCAGCCATTCGTCCAGATCCTTCAATTCGCTAATAAACTCCGAGGTATCGGTTTTATCCTCGCACTCAATCAGTTTTATAACGAACTGTAGTGCTGCCATAGCCAAATAATCCTGTACGTCCTTGTCACTATACCTTTGCTTGTACAGCATTACCTTGTCGTTTATCAATTTAGCGGCCCTACGGATCTTTTCCTCATCATCTCTGTTTATTTTGAGAGGATACAACCTTTCGGCTACATTTACATTAATTGATAACTTTTCGTCCATTCGGCAGCGCTAGGTTCTATTTATTAAGTAAAGCAATACACCTGTCAATTTCCCGCACAATCCGGTTCACCTTAATTTTTGCCTCGTGCACATCGACATCGCTTGCTTTCAGTGCCTTGGCAATCTTCAACCGGGAATAACGTTCTTCTAGCTCGGCACACACCTGCTCTTTAGCTTTCAGCTTAGCTTCAAGCTGAGCAACCTGTGCTTTCAAACGATCGTTCTCCTGTTTCTCTCTTTCATACATAAAAACAAGAGTTTGAACCTTTTGGTTAATGTTGTCGATTATATGGCTTGAAGAATCGTTCATATCCCAGACAAAGTTTTACAAAGTTAAACAAACCAACAACAAAAAACAAATCTTTAAACATTTTTTAAAATCGATGACCTAGCGCAATTAATCATCCTAGTAATGAAATATTTACGCTTTACGGTTCAATAATTTTGCTTTATTCACACGTTTTTAACCATCTCCAAAGGGTGGCTTTTATATATTTGGAAAATTTAAAAAAGTAATCAATGAGGTTTTACAGGGTTGCAATTCTACTGCTGATTTCAACGGCCAGTGTTGCTCAAACACAATCATTTAGATTGCCACTGGAAATACCACCCGCCTTTTCGGGAACCTTTGGTGAAATACGTTCGGACCATTTCCACTCCGGTGTTGACCTTCGGACCATGGGCAAGGTGGGTTTTAACGTTTTTGCTATTGAAAAGGGGTTTGTTTCACGAATCAAGGTAAGCCCAGTGGGTTTTGGTAAAGCAATTTACATTGACCACCCCAATGGTAAAACATCAGTATATGCTCACCTTGACAGGTTTACTGGAAAGATAGCAGAGTATGCTGAGAATGCCCAGTACCAAAAGCCATCGTTTGAAATTGAACTTTTCCCAAATCCGGGGGAACTACCGGTAAATAAAGGCGATATTATTGCCATATCGGGCAACAGTGGTAGTTCCGGTGGGCCACACCTTCACTTGGAGATTCGTGAAACAGTATCTCAACATATCTTAGATCCTTTCGAATTTTTTAATGAATGGAGGCAAACCGATATATATCCACCTGTCATTAACCGCTTGCTTGTTTTCGAAATTGACAGCTTAAGTTACTTGCTCAATAGTTTAACCTATAAAGCCTATGAAACTATCAAGCGGGGGAGTGATTTCACCCTGCCGTTTCCGGTTAATGCGTCGGGTAAAGTAGGCCTTGCGCTCTATTACTACGATACAGTGAATCCTAACAGTTTTAGAGCAGGTATCAAAAAGGCTGAAATGAAAATTAATGGCATCAAAACATTTACCTTTCAGGTCGATAAGTTTTCGTTTCTGGAAACCCGCTATGCCAATGGTTTTAATGGTATAACCGATAATGGATGGAGCGGATATAAAGCAATTCGACTATGGACATATCCAAATAATAAGTTTTCAGGCATCACTCACGTTATCGACCATGGTATTATAGATGTGGCGAAAGATAGCACATACATTGTAGATATTAGGGTTTGGGATCATTCAGGAAACAGTAGTAAACTAACTTTCAAGATATTAGGCGTTGAAAACAAGGCTATTGCTGAAAGAATGCCTAACCTTCCACTATTCAAGTGGAATGCTGAAAATACCTACAAGACCAGAAGTTATATGGTTAGGTTGCCCGAAAATGCATTATTCCACGATATTCTATTCCAAATGTCAGAGAGCCAGCCGGATAATTTTCCCTACCCTATAGTCACTGTTCATAACTCTAAAACTAAACTATTCAAAAAGTTCACGTTGGAATACAATACCAGCAACATTGCCGAAAACCTTTTGGGAAAGCTCTACATAGCCAAAATTAATGGGAAAGGATTTACGTATGTTGGAAGCGAACCTGCTAAAAACAGCATTAAGGCAATATGCAACAGCTTTGGGAAATATACCGTGATGATTGATACAATTGCTCCGTCAATTATTGCCCAAAACCTAATACCTAACGCAAAAATCACCAGTCAAAGCAGCATAAGCTTTAAGCTAATCGACAACACGGGCATCAAAACGTATAATGGTTATATTGATGGGAAATGGGTGTTATTTGAATGGGATCCCAAAACTGGCATACTATTACATAATCTTAACCCCAAAAGGACTAAAAGAGGTCAATGGCATAGCCTTAAAATTGTTGTTACCGATATGTTAAACAATAATTCGGAATATTCCACCAAGTTTTACTGGTAATAGATAACTTTGGCATCATTAACCGATTGAGATTTGATAACCCTATTCTATTTCATACTATTTTTCATCTCTATAGTTATTGTGGCCATAATTCCATGGGGCTTGATTTACGGCTACAGCAATCTTATGGCTAAACTCTTGCACAAAGTAGTAAAATACCGAGTAAAGGTAACCCGAAGCAATTTACGATTGGCATTCCCCGAAAAAAGCGATGCGGAATTAGCGATAATTGAAAAAAAATCGTACCAGAACCTGGCCGATATTTCTGTGGAGGCGCTTAAGGGGTTTACCATGTGCAAATCAGCCATAAGAGAGCGCCATAAAATACTTAACCCTGAGTTACTCGATTTCTACTACAATCAGAAAAGGAGTATTATTGGTGTTGCTGGGCATCTAAACAACTGGGAATGGGGTGCTCTATCGGCCGGCATTCAGCTAAAGCATCACCCGGTAGCAATATACAAACCACTAAGTAACAAACTTATCGATTGGTTCATCAAGTGGAACCGCTCAATCAGGGGAACCGAACTGGTACCTCCACATCAGACCTACGATACCTTTCAGAAGTATAAACACAAACCTTGCATATACATTCTGGTTGCAGACCAGAGTCCCTCGAACGTATCGAGAGCCTACTGGATAAACTTTTTCAATCAGGAAACTGCTTGCATTCATGGTCCTGAAAAGTATGCAAAAATGTACAACTATCCGGTTGTTTATATCGATATAAAAAGGGTAAAAAGAGGATACTATACTGTGGAGTTAAGCGTTTTATGCGATAAACCAAACGAATTAAAGGATGGTGAGTTAACGGCAGCCTACATGCACAAACTCGAAGAAAGTATAAGAAAAAGCCCTGAAAGCTGGTTGTGGACTCACAGGCGGTGGAAAAGGAAAAGAGTTCAAACAGCACAGTAAGAAAAGGTTTACTTTTTGCTAAGTTTTATGTATATTTGAAAAAAAAGTCGGCCATGAAAAGATTTATTCCAGTATTGTTGGCAACTGTAGTTTTCATCATTAATAATCAGGCATTTGCCCAAAAATACAGAAATAAAGAGGTAACACTCATAGCCTATAAGGTAAACTTGGATCCAGAATATCATGCCAAATTCACTGAATATGCCCACCTTTTTAGGGACCCGGTTAAACCGAAGCACGATAGGATTATTGGACACCTAACAGCCGACATCTGGGATATTATTAAGCAACAGCTTACCAACGATGTTGGTATGATTATATTGCCCCTTGATGCCTACGGCAACAAGTTTTCATACGACCAATATGGATTTCCCAATACTAGCATTAGTAGAGCCCTAAAAAAAGGCAATTCAAAGTTTTATATCAGCATTGATGTGGATATAAGCCCTGAATTCTCATCGAAATACATCATCAAAACTTCAGCCGGCACCCCGCGTCAAGTTATTCAACTGGCTACCAATGAGATTAAGCCACGAGTTATCATTAAAATGAACATTTACAACGATATAGGCATTATACCAGTAGCCAATACTAAAGGTGAAGCCATTGAAAGCAAAGTAATAACGCTGAACGATAAGTATTTTGACGGTTTTGTTAACACTAATATTAACTCACCATACCAAACCCTTTATAAACTGGTTAACCAGGCTGTGAAGGAACTAGTAATAAGCGTGTATTCACGTAAGTAATGCATTTGCTAAACAAATCTTCAAGTTATAGAATGATAGGCTTAATGTCGGGCACATCGCTCGATGGTCTTGATATTTGTTACTGTTCTTTTCAGAACACTAACAGCAAATGGCAATACTCCATATTAGCTGCCGAAACCATTAAGTACCCTATACAACTTATAAATCAACTAAAAGAAGCCCATAAGTATACCGCAGAGCAAATTACTGCTTTAGACTTTAGCTACGGGAAGTTTTTAGGCGAACAGGTTAAACGGTTTGTTTCGGAGCATGGCATTGAGGCCGATTACATAGCATCGCATGGGCACACCGTTCTTCATAATCCTACACAAGGATATACCCTGCAAATTGGCAAAGGTGCAGCAATTGCTGCATCTTCAGGGGTACCCTGCATCTCCGATTTCCGTTCGGGCGATGTTTCACGCGGAGGACAAGGTGCCCCCCTAGTTCCAATTGGCGATAAGCTGCTTTTTCATGAATTTGACATCTGCCTAAACTTGGGTGGCATAGCCAACATTAGCTACAATAACACCAGAGGAAACCGTTTAGCATACGACATCAGCGTATGCAACATGCTACTTAACCACCTAGCAGGATTAGCAGGGAAAAAATTCGATTGTGGAGGGGCGATTGGAAAATCCGGTCAGATTATTCCTGAAATGCTTCAGGAACTAGAAAATTTAGAATACTACAATCAACCATCGCCAAAATCGTTGGGTAGGGAGTGGTTCGAGAGCCATATCATCGCTATTCTAGGGAGATATAGCTCTTATAGGCTCGCAAACCTAATGCGAACGGCTTACGAACATATTTCCAGTAGAATAGCTTACGATTGCAACAAGTTGGAAAAGAAAAACATACTGGCCACTGGCGGAGGTGCAAAGAATGATTTCTTGATGGAGTTGATCCAAGAAAAAATCAAAGCATCAATTACCATCCCCGATAGCAATACAATCGATTTTAAGGAAGCCCTGATATTTGCATTCCTGGGCGTGCTCTACTTACAAAATGAACCTGGCGCATTAGCCTCCGTAACAGGAGCATACTCCAACTCCATAACCGGTTGCTTGTACCATTGATGTATTTTGGTACCGTTAAACCCAAGTTCATCAATTTATAAAAACACTTGACGAATTCCCTCAAAAAAAAATTTTTCCACCTTCCTATTTTATTAGCCCGATAGAATTTGTTTATTAACCTGAGGACTTATTTCAGGGCTAGACATTGCTATGTGCCAATAGCACTGATTATCCCCTTTGATTGGGTTTTAGGCAATCGCTCTTTACCTTGTTTTCCGGTTGCGATGCAACCGATACTACCTGAGCTTTGGCCTATGCAATTTGTGTATTGCATAATATTTTGAATACCCCTATACCAAGGGTTAAAACCCTAGGCTAAAGCGATTTGCCCTTACGGGGCGATTTGTATGGTGAATGCATGCGTCAGGTGACACGCGCAAACGAGGGGATTGATCTAATGGTTGACTATTGATGGTTAACTTGTGCCTTGTCCTCTCATGTCATACCTAACAGCGCTGAAGCATCGCTTTATACTTTCCACCCTTTACCCCCTTTCAATGAGATTTCTCGCTATCGCTCGAAATGACATAGAGCTTTGGTCGTGTGACTAGCTAATCGTTTTTCGATTTCGTTTAATGGCTCACGCATAACTTTTTAACTTCATCATATTCTGTACATTCCGATTCATTCCGACTTATTCCTCTAAAAATCTTACTGTTTCCACATTCTTATCAACCCGTTTGGATTTGTTAACTCATGGCACTTGGGTTAAACTATCAACCTGGTTTATAATCAAAAAAAAATATTAGGTTTGTAAACTTAAATTAAACTAAAACGATTATGAGAAAACTCACAATCCAGATTTTTGCTGTTATTGCATTACTGATTAATGCCAATACCGGCAATGCCTGCACCAATTATCTTGTAACCAGGGGTGCATCGGTTGACGGCTCAACCATGATAACCTATGCCGCCGACTCACATTACCTGTTTGGCGAACTTTACTTTAAACCTGCGGCTGTTTACCCGGCTGGCACCATGATGAAAATTTACGAATGGGACACTGGAAAATTTTTAGGCGAAATCCCCCAAGCTTTACAAACGTACAGTGTTGTGGGCAATATAAACGAATATCAAGTTGCCATTGGCGAAACCACTTATGGCGGACGCGATGAATTACGGGATAGTACCGGATTAATTGATTACGGCTCACTAATGTATATCGCCCTTCAGCGTTCAAAGAGCGCACGTGAGGCCATTAAAGTGATGGTGGAACTGGTTGAAAAGTATGGCTACTACAGCTCAGGTGAATCGTTCTCGGTTGCCGACAAGAACGAGGTTTGGATTTTGGAACTGATTGGTAAAGGCATCGATATGAAGGTTGACAAGAAGACCAAAAAGGCCTACAATGCCAATCGCGGCGCCGTATGGGTAGCCATTCGTATTCCCGATGGTTATGTATCGGGCCATGCCAATCAAGCACGAATTACCACTTTCCCGCTGGAAAACATGAAAACCTCAATCAGTTCAAAAAATATCGACAAGATTTTTGAACCCGATGTTGAGGTTGTTTATGCCCACGATGTAATAAGTTTTGCCCGCCAAAAAGGCTACTTCAACGGAAAAGATGAGGAGTTCAGCTTTTCCGATGTGTACGCCCCACTCGATTTTGGTGGAGCCCGATTCTGCGAAATGAGAGTTTGGACATTTTTTAAGGACGTTAACAAGGACATGTGGAATTACTTTGATTACGCTAAGGGGCACGACCTGAAAAATCGTATGCCCTTATACATCAAACCTGAGCGCAAAATTTCGGTGAGGGATATGATGAACTTTATGCGAGATCACCTTGAGGGAACCAAACTCGACATGAGCAAGGATCCCGGTGCAGGCCCTCATGGACTACCCTACCGCTGGCGTCCTCTTACCTGGCAATACGAGGGCAAAACTTACTTCAACGAACGCACCACAGCAACCCAGCAAACCGGATTCTCATTTGTTGCGCAAATGCGCAGCTGGTTACCCGATGCAGTTGGCGGAATTTTATGGTTCAGCGTTGATGATGCCGCATCAACCGTTTACTTCCCCGTTTACTGTAGCGTTACTGCTGTGCCCGAAGCCTACGCTGAGGGTAGAGGTGATATGCTTACCTACTGCCACGATTGTGCGTTCTGGGTGTTCAATAAGGTATCAAACTTTGCCTACCTCCGCTACGACCTGATGATTCAGGATATTAAAAAAGTACAGGATGAGCTGGAAAACCGTTTCATCTCACAAACTGATGTTGTTGACCAAACCGCTCTCAAGTTATTGGAAACCAACAAGGATGAAGCAGTGCGATTCCTTACCGATTATACCGTAAATACCGGAAACTATGTGGTTGCTCGCTGGGAAAAGCTATTCCAGTTCCTTTTGATGAAGTATATGGATGGGAACGTTAAGCAGGAGGACGGTAAGGGTGGACTTAAATACAACCAGTACGACTACTGTCCAGCCCCTGTCAAGAACCCTCAGTACCCCGACTGGTGGAAGAAGAATGTGATTGAAGCAACTGGCAATAAACTGGCCGTTCCTGAAGGTTCAGCAAGTCATTAATCGCTTATTTTACAATAAAAAAAGAAGAGCAATCGGTTAACGGTTGCTCTTTTTTTATTCTAAGATCAAATTCCGACGCTAACACAATCTTAATTTTTATAATTTGTCCTTTGATTTATTGAAAGTCATGCAGCAGGTTTATCAATTTTATCGTACTTTTAGGATGTTAATCAAAACATCAACACAAATGGAAAAACAACCTAAAACCGATTATTCAAGACTGGTGATGGGGTTATTGCTGATTTTATTAGCTGGCTTACTGCTCATCGATAACTTCGATTTGTATCCTGTTGAATGGGGTAAATACATTTTCACCTGGCAAACACTACTGATTGTAATAGGTATAATTCTATTTCCAAATCGTGGAAATAGAACAACGGGAACTGTGCTGATTGCCATTGGTGCATTTTTCCTTGCAGCAAAATTTTACGAGTTGCCAGTTTCAATTAGCAAACTTTTTTGGCCAGCAGTACTTCTGTTTATTGGCCTTTCATTGCTATTTGGGAGCCGCAAGCGGAAATGGCACCCCTACAAAACAGGAGAAGTAAATGACGATCTTATTGACTATGTATCAATTTTTGGGAATCTGGACCAAAAGTTTACCTCACAGCAATTCAAAGGTGGTAAAATAACCAATATTTTCGGTGGTTCAACCATCGATCTGAGTAATGCCAGGCCTAAAGCAGGGAGAAACGTTGTTGATTTGCTTTGCATTTTTGGCCGTTCAAAACTCATTATTCCTTCGGATTGGTTAGTAAAAGTTGAGGTAACCTCAATTTTTGGTGGCGTTTCCGATAAACGGGTATTACATAAAGTTCTTCCTGACAATACCCCTGAATTAGTGCTAAAAGGATTGGTGCTCTTTGGAGGTGTTGAAATCAAAAACTATTAAGACTAAAGGCTAATTTTAGCGGGAGGCTGGCGGTGACGTTAGCCTTTTCCCATTATTCAAAAACAGCTTTCAAACACATTGCTTAAGCTTGCTACTTTTACATAATTCCGTTACGTTTGTGATTAATGCAAAATGTTAAACCATAAACGCATTAGAATGATTACCAATGAGTTGATAAACCCTAGAAGCATAGTGGTTGTTGGTGGTTCCGACGACGTTCAGAAACCCGGCGGTAAAGTCCTAAAAAATTTAATCGACAATCATTTTAAAGGAAACCTCTATGTGGTAAATCCCAAAGCCGATGAGGTTCAGGGAGTGAAATCGTTCCGCGATGTTGCCGATTTGCCTCAAGTTGATTTGGCCATATTAGCCATAGCGGCTAAGTTTTGCCCTCAAACGGTGGAGGTTCTGGCTACACAAAAAGATACCAAGGCTTTCATTATTCTCTCAGCTGGCTTTCACGAGGAGAGCGAGGAGGGAGCAAAGCTTGAGCAACAAATAGTTGATGCCATAAACCGCACCGGAGGTTGCCTTATAGGACCCAACTGTATTGGCGTAATGAATACCAATTATGCCGGTGTTTTTACAACCCCTATCCCAAAGTTCGACCCTAAGGGTGTAGATTTCATCTCGGGTTCCGGAGCCACTGCTGTATTCATAATGGAGTCGAGCATTCCACGGGGCTTAACCTTTAACAGC
Source organism: Bacteroidales bacterium (assembly GCA_011045955.1). GTDB lineage: Bacteria > Bacteroidota > Bacteroidia > Bacteroidales > Tenuifilaceae > Tenuifilum. The sequence continues at coordinate 17,197 of DSBV01000087.1, forward strand.
GTTTACTCTGTGGGCAACAGTGCCCAAATTGGCGTTGAGGAGGTGTTGGAATATCTTGATAATACCTTTGACCCACAAAGCAGCTCACGGGTAAAACTGCTTTACGTTGAAAGTATTAACAAGCCACAAAAACTTCTTAAGCATGCCCAATCACTCATAAGAAAGGGATGCAGGATTGCCGCTATAAAAGCCGGTAGCTCATCGGCAGGAAGCCGTGCGGCATCGAGCCATACCGGGGCACTTGCCAGTAGCGATGTGGCGGTTGATGCACTTTTCCGCAAAGCTGGCATTGTTCGGTGCTATGGCCGCGACGAGCTGGCTACCGTGGCATCAATTTTTATGCATCCCGAACTTCAAGGAAAAAATATTGCAGTAATCACCCATGCAGGTGGCCCTGCCGTTATGCTTACCGACTCACTATCGAACAATGGACTTGAGGTTCCTCCAATTGAGGGGACTAAGGCAAAAGAATTGCTGACCAAGCTATTCCCTGGTTCATCGGTAGCAAACCCTATCGATTTTCTGGCCACTGGCACAGCCGAACAGCTGGGCTTTATTATTGATGCCTGCGAAAAGGATTTCGATAATATCGATGCCATGATTGTTATCTTCGGTAGCCCTGGCCTTTTCCCCGTTTACGATGTTTACGACCTGCTTGACCAAAAGATGAAAGAGTGCCGCAAACCCATATTTCCCGTTCTTCCATCGGTAATGAATGTTAAAGATGAGATTGAGCACTTCATCGCTAAAGGACGCATATTCTTCCCCGACGAGGTGGCTTTAGGAACATCGCTTGCCAAAATTTACTACACGCCTAAACCTGCACCTGAAAAACTTACGTTACCTGAGGTTGATGAAAAAGCCATACGCGAGGTTATTGATACAAGCAACAATGGTTACCTAACACCTAATGCCGTTCAGCAGCTACTCGATGCTGCCGGCATCCCCCGTGCAGGCGAAGCGGTTGTTACCACTGCCGATGATGCTGCCAGAGCAGCTGGTGAATTAGGCTTTCCTGTGGTGATGAAAGTGGTAGGTCCCGTTCATAAATCGGATGTTGGGGGCGTGGTACTGAACGTGAAAGATTCCGAAGCGGTTCGTAAAGAGTTTGACCGTATGACTAGGATTAAGGATACTTCTGCTATCCTTATCCAGCCAATGCTTAAAGGGGTTGAACTTTTTGTTGGTGCTAAACGCGAGGATAAATTTGGGCACATGGTTCTATGCGGACTCGGTGGTATTTTCATTGAGGTGCTCAAAGATGTTAAGGCTGCCCTTGCACCAATTGATACCAAGGAGGCCATTTGCATGATTCAAGGGCTTAAGGGTTACGGCATAGTGAAGGGTGTGAGGGGACAAGAGCCTGTGAATGAACCGATATTTGCCGAAATAGTTAGTCGTGTTTCAGCATTAGTTACTGTTGCCCCCGAGATATTTGAGATGGACCTTAACCCCTTGCTAGGTTCAAAAGATAAGGTAGTTGCGGTTGACGCCCGGATTAGGATTGAAAAACAGTAAACCATGAGCCTTAAGGATAAATGGAATAGCCTCTCGACTAATGAGAAAATGATGATTATACTTACCATTATCCTTATCATACTTATTGCTACACGCTTTGAGTATATATGGGAACAGGTAAAGGCTGGCTTTGGCCGATATTTTAACCTCTAAAACTGAACAAGGTGAAACGAATAGATTTATACGTATTAGCAGGAACCGTGTTGTTCCTGCTTCCCTTTTTTGTGTCGGAAACGATTTACAATTTTTATGCTGATTTTAATGCTAACCATGGAATGGTAACCAGCTTCATAAAGTTTGCCCTACTGGCAACATTTGGCGAAGCTATCGGGTTAAGGATTAGAACCGGTAACTATAACCAACCCGGATTTGGGCTTTTGCCAAGGGCAGCTGTATGGGGCTTTTTGGGACTTACCATAAAGTTAGCTTTTGTGCTTTTTGCAACGGGAGTACCGGCATTCCTAACCTACATGGGCATGGGAAATGCCTTGCAAGCAATCAAGGGCGATTTAACAGCGGCAAAAGTTTTAGTTGCTTTCAGCATCAGCCTATTCATGAATATAATATATGCCCCGGTAATGATGACACTTCATAAGGTTACCGACACCCACATAGCAAACAACGGAGGATCCCTTTCGTGCCTAGTAAAGCCCATTAATTTTGGCGAGATTCTTGCTTCAATTAACTGGAAGGTTCAATGGAGTTTTGTTTTTGCCAAAACAATACCCTACTTCTGGATACCGGCTCATACCATAACATTCCTTTTGCCTGCCGATTTTCAGGTGCTTTTTGCCGCCCTGTTAAGCGTTGCTTTAGGCATATTCCTTGCCATTGCAAGCCTTAAAGGAAGCGGAAAATAGTTGCATTTTAATCTCATTTTTATTATTTTTACACAAAACGAAAAAATTTTAAAGAAATGAAAAAAAGGATAGGAATTTTTTACGGGCCAACTGGTGGTTCAACTGAAAAGGTAGCAAAACTCATTGCACAAGAATTTGGTAGCAAAGCAGATATTTATCCCATAAAGGAGTCCACACCAAAACTGATTAATAACTACGACCTGATAATTTTTGGCTGCTCAACGCTTGGTAGCGAAACTTGGAATGGGGACTCTTCGAAATGCGACTGGGAAGCATTCCGACCCGAACTTTCAAAACTAAGAACTGAGGGTAAACTTTTTGCTTTTTTTGGTACAGGCGATTCGGTTACCTATGCACGTAACTTTGTGGATGCCATGGGTATCCTTGCCAAAGATTTATTAGAAATGGGCGCTAACGTTGTTGGTCAATGGCCAACAGACGATTATAGCTTTACAGAATCTGAAGCTGTAATTGATGGCAAGTTCATTGGTCTTCCCATTGATGAAGATTATGAGTCGGAAAAAACACCCACACGGGTAAAAGGTTGGGTTGAACTTCTTAAAAAATCACTATAAGCCAAATACTTCATTTAAGAAAATTAATTGACTAATCTCAACTCAAGTAATAATGTACAAAAAAGGCTGTCAAAAAAAAAATTGACAGCCTTTTTTAAATCGTACAACAACGCTTATGGTAAAGCATTTTTAAAGTTTTTATATCGATCTTCGTAGATATTTCCCACTTTACTACCCATACTCTTCCATACCTCTTCAATATTCTTAACCCTATTCTCATCCAATGGATGAGTGCTAAGGAATTCGGGGATCTTATGGGTAGAACTCATCATCTTCTCAAAAAAGCCAGCGAGTTCGCGCGGATGATAATCAGTATCGTAAAGGTAGGTAACAGCAAACTTATCGGCCTCATACTCGTTGTCGCGGCTATACTTGAGCATGGTTCCGCCAAGGGCTAACTGCGATAGTATTTGCTCGAGCTGTGAGGGATTGTCGCCCATGATAATGGAAAGCAATATGCTAAAGCCATACTGGCGGGTGAGCATTTGCGTACTATGTCGCCTGTCGGCATGGGCTATTTCATGTGCCATTACACCTGCCAATTGAGCTTCGTTGTCCAAAAACTTAATTAAGCCTGTATAGAAATAGAGGTAACCACCAGGGGCTGCAAAAGCATTTAAAACTTCATCATCATGAATAATCCTCACCTGCCAAGGGAAAATTTTGGTGTACCTTAAATCATCGGAATTTAGTATGGCATTCATTACCCTTTCGATATGGGTATAAGCCTCGGCATATTTTGCCCTGTCGAGAACCGGGTATTCATAAGGGTAAGCCAGTATTGCCGAGTCGAGCTGGGCACCAAACTGAATATCCTGCTCAAGGGTGAAAAAATTAATGCTATCGTCGGAACAACCACTCAACCCAATAGCTAATACTAAAACTTTAAACAACTTGTTCATCATATCATCCAAATAAGATTTTCAAATGCAAAATTAAACTAAATGGTCAAAATATTACAAAATTAATATCTTAGCTTGTGAGTTTAATTGGTTTTTGTGAAAAGCGGTAAAGAAAATCAGAAGTTTTTGCATCGAGATATGTGTAAAAGGATGGCAGTATACTCTATCCTCGCATTCTTTGTTGTGTCCATAACTACAACCCTTGTGTTTTCATTTATAAATCCGCGATATACATGGTTAATGGTTAAGAACTTTCATTCATCGAAGCCAAATGGCGACATTAAAACCTTCAAACAGAAATGGGTAGATATCGATAAAATTTCGCCAAACATGATTCTAGCAGCAGTTGCAGCAGAGGACAACAGGTTTATGGTTCATCGTGGTTTTGATTGGGAGTCAATAAGGCAGGCGTGGGAGTATAATCGCAAAGGGAAAAAGATTCGTGGCGCTAGTACCATTTCGCAGCAAACTGCAAAAAATGTTTTTTTGTGGCCGGAAAGGTCGTGGGTTCGCAAAGGGTTAGAGGCGTATTTCACGGTTCTAATTGAGTTTTTTTGGACTAAGGAACGTATAATGGAGGTTTACCTTAACGTGGCAGAAATGGGTAAAGGGATATACGGTGTAGAAGCTGCAGCAAGAGAATACTATGGTAAACCCGCATCGCACCTTACCCGTCACGAGGCAGCCATGATTGCCACTACCCTACCTGCACCATCAAAACGAAACCCTGCAAGGCCAAGCAGCTACATGAAAAGATACCAACGAAGAATCCTTTGGAATATGAATAATCTGGGGGAAATCGACCTTAAAGAAACCAAACAAAAACCAACCCGATAAAATATTTTTCATGCTCAAGCTCATACGATACCACGTTCTGCTAGCTGCAATTGTTTTGGCTTTGTTATTTATTAATACTACAAATGCTCAGTTCAACAAGGCATACTTTTTTTACAAAGGCGAGGAGTTAATTTCAAGAGGTAATTATGCTGAGGCCATACCCGTCCTCAATACCCTGTTAAATGTTGACTCAACCATTCACGAGGCATGGTTCCTACGGGGCGTAGCCCGCTACTACCAAAACGATTTAATTGGAGCAGGGGACGACTTCAGTAAGTGCTTAAATATTAACCCTTTATTTTCACAAGCCTACCAGTATAAGGCAATGGTTCTGCAGCAGCTGGGGAAAAGCGCTGAGTCCATAGAGTACATCAATAAAGCCCTAGAGCTGCGTCCAGCATCGGCACAATACCTTTTTACCTATGGAGTTATTCTATTCCAGCAGGAGCAGTACCACGATGCCCTTAACGCCTTCAACCAGGTGCTTAGAATTGATGACCGCATCCCTGATGCGTGGCTAAATCGCGGAACCGCTAGGTTAATGCTCTCAGATAGTTCCGGAGCATTAACCGATTACACTGCAGCCATTAACCTAAACCCCTTTAACGCAAACCCTTACGTTCGAAGGGGTGCACTTTATGCCCAGCAATCGAACTACTCTCTTGCCTTGCAAGATCTTAATCAGGCTATTGGAATTGATAGCACACTTGCACAGGCATATTTTACCCGAGCGCTGGTTTACTACTATCAAAAGCAGATGAACCAAGCATTAACAGATTTAAACAAGGTATTGCAGTATGAAAGCCGTAATACACTTGCCCTCTTTAATAGGGCGATAATAAACTATGAGATTGGTAACGCCGAAGCAGCCATCGACGATTTGACCCGACTATCATCAATTATCCCTACAAATGTGCTTGTTCATTACTACCTTGCATCAATCCGTTTTGAACGCGGCTACCTGCCTACTGCCCTTAAAAACATTAACAAAGCCATTGATATATTCCCACAGTTTGCCAAAGCTTACCTGCTAAGAGCCGAGATTAAATCCAAAAAGGGCGATTTAGAAGGCGCTGAAGCCGACATTGCCCAGGGCAATAGGTTGGCGCAGGAGTACCGAAGCAAGGCCGGCAACGATATAAATTCGATTATGGATTCTGCCGGTAAGCTAAAACGCTTACTCTCGCTCGATGAGGAGCTCGATATAACCTCGTCCATAAGCATGGAACAGCTCAGAAGCCGAATACTCACAATCATTTACCCAATAATTACCCTAAAAATTGACGCTGCGCAAAATGTTAAACCCCGGAACTGGCAAAGCTCAAGCCTCAGACAAATGCTTGCCTCAGCAAGCTGCAATGGCTACACTCTTTACTTTGACTACGATAGCATTGACCAGCAGCTTAAACCCAAAACCATTAATGCCGATTCCCTGCCAGGGTTTTGTACAGCCTTGCTGAATCTTCAACGGAACCAGTATACCTTGGCTATGGGTAAACTCACAGAAATGGTAAACACCGATAGCACTAACACCCTGGTTAGGTTGGCCGAGACTTTAGCCCGAATCAGAATGACACAGTTTGTTGAGAGCGTAAGGAGCAAAACCCTACTAAGCGGGAGTAAAAATAGCGTTCACGGACAGAACATTAATGAATCGTTCACCCTTGCTGCCAACGACCTGAAAGAGATAGCAAAAGTCAACGACTTTGAAGGTATAGTTCCATACAATATAGGTGTAATATTAATGCATACTGAAAATAACGACCTTGCCAATGAATGGTTCTCCAAAGCTATCAGCTGCAACCCCCTTATACATGGTGCTTGGTATAATCGTGGTTTACTCTACCTTATCAGCAACGAAACCGTAAAGGGTTGTTCCGATCTCAGAAAAGCAGTTAACTTAGGCAATAATCAGGCTTCAGAAGTTATAGCTAGATTCTGCAAAAAGTAAAGCCTTGTCAGGTAATTTGCAGGGCTTACAAATAATTCAACACTATTTTAAAAGTATAAATCGCGTTCTCCGGCTTTAATCCGATCGATTCGGCGGCGAATTTCATGGGTATTCTGATGACCCTCAAGTTCAGCAAGAGTTTTCTCAATCAGTTTATAGCCTTTCTGCTGAACCCCGGGAGTGGCATAGTCAACCAGGTATTCGGTAAGAGTAAGTAAGGCGTTGGGTGTGCAGTATCGCTTAATAAAACCCGGAACCGAAAATTCCATGAAATGCTCACCGGTTCGCCCTAGACGGTAGCAAGCCGTGCAGAACGAAGGGATGTAGTTGTGTTCGATTAGTTCATCAATTATCTCACCTAATGAACGATTATCATTAATCTCAAATTGTTCCTTATTAAGGTCCTGCTGTTCATTCCTAGAGGCATGGTATGAGCCCAGCTCAAGCTTGGTTCCCCCATCAATTTGCGATACGCCAAACTGGATTACCTGCCTACGAATATCGGCCGGTTCGCGGGCAGTAAGAATCATTCCTGTATATGGCACAGCCAAACGAAGAATGGCAACCAGCTTTACAAAATCGTTATCGGATACAAAATACTTGTTGGTGATATTAAGGCCAGATGCCGACTTGATACGAGGGAACGAAATGGTATGTGGCCCAACATTGTAGCACGCCTCAAGGTGATTGGTATGACGAACCAAGCCTAAAACCTCGAAACGGCAGTCGTAGAGGCCGAAAAGGGCTCCAATGCCAACATCGTCCAATCCTGCTTCCTGCGCGCGATCGAGCGAGGTTAAACGCCACTCAAAATCTTTCTTTTTACCCGAGGGGTGATACCAGGTATAGGCCTCAGGGTGGTAGGTTTCCTGGAAGATTTGGTAGGTGCCGATACCTGCTTCCTTTACCTTACGGAACCCTTCGATATCGAGCGGGGCTGCATTGATGTTAACCCTACGGATTTCACCATTTTTCTTCTTTATGCCATAAACCAACCTCACGGTATGGGCAATGTACTCAGCTGAGTATTCAGGATGTTCGCCGTAAACCAGAATTAAGCGCTTTTGCCCGTTATCCTCAAGAGCCTCAACCTCCTGCACTATCTCCTCATCGGAAAGAGTCATGCGCAGGGCATTCTTATTCGAAGCCCTAAAACCACAGTACTGGCAATTGTTGGTACACTTGTTCCCAATATAAAGTGGTGCAAACAACACAATTCTATTCCCATAGATACGCTCCTTGAGCGTACGGGCACCCTGCAGTATCTCCTCAACCAATTCGGGATCGGTAGTGTTCACAAGCGTAGCAACCTCTTCAAGGTTTAGCCTTTGCTTGTCGAGCGACTTGGCAATGATTTCACGAACCCGCTCCTTGGTGGGTTTTGCGTTGTTTATGTATTCCCAAATTTCATCGGCATCGATGAAAGGCTTCATGCGCTCATCGGGAATGCAGTACTTTTCCGGGTTAAATTTCATGGTTCTTTATCAGTTTTATAAAATTTATACTACCAAACTTACCCGAGCCTGATATCGGTAGAGTAGAAAAGAGTTTATTGTAAACTACACGCCTTTTAGCATGAGGGTTTTAACCTGAACGCCGTTAAGCTTTCCGATTGGGCCAGTAAGAGCACCAATTGCATCGGATGTCCCTTCGAGCACAAGCGATATTACATGAATGCCTCGTTGGTGAAGCGGTATGCCCTGACGGGCAATAATAATATCGGCATGGGCCGAAAGGATCTGGTTTAGCCTTGAGGCGCTCTCTCGGTTCTCAACAAGAATAAGTGCAGTTCCGATTCTCTTTTCCATCAGACTATCTCCTTTGGATCAGACTCATTTTTCTGAATCCTTGGCGGCAAATGTTTGCCAACCTCAGATACAGGAATTGGATTTCAAAAAACCTAAATATTTATACGATTAACTATGCCCCAAAGATACGTTAAAATACAATTTATTAACAATGATAAATATCATCATTGTTAATAAATTAACTCATCAACCTGCTTGGCAGCGTGTGTAAGCGGTTGAAATAACAAACGGCTATCGGAAAAGTCAATTACACCGGCTACCTGCTTATGGAAATAGATGTAGGCATCGCTACTGTGAAGCTTACCATCAAAATTGAGGATATGAAGTTCAACATTCCTTGTCAAAGCTGGATTCAAATCGGTATTATTGCCATTTGACCAAATGATGACCATGGCACGATACGATGATTTATTCCATTCCAGCGATACGGCATAAATGCCCTCTGGGGGAATGAGTTTACCCGCCTCTTCAATTTGAACCGTTAGGGTTGGAAAGCCAACATCTCCGAAAAAGTGTGAACCTTTGCCTAGCGCCCCAACAATCATGTAGTAATAATCGAGGTAAGCATTTGCCCGCTGAATTTTTCCCTCCAATAATGCCTTTCGGATAGTGGTTGAGCTTACCGTTTCCTGCTGAATATCCTGCTCGGGTATCTCCTCAACCATAAAGTTGTATTCCGAACTCAATTTTTTGAGTTCCTCGTAATCGCCCTCGCGGTTGTGTCCAAAATGATGATTAAAGCCTACAACAATGTAATGCGCATTAAGCTTGCTAATCAAGTAATCCCTGATAAATTGTTCCGATGAGATTTTTGAAAATTCGAGCGTAAATTTTACTATGATTAGATGATCGAGGCCAGTTTTGCTAAGCAGCTCAATTTTTTCGCGCTGCGAGAGGATGAACATCAGGTTTTTGCCTGCAGTTGCAGGGTAAAGTACTTTGCGTGGATGAGGGTAAAAAGTAATAAGAACCGACTCACCGCCAATACTTCGGGCAATCTCATTTATCCTGTTAATAATTACCTTATGGCCTAAGTGAACCCCATCGAACGACCCGGTGGTGACCACCGGATTGGCTATTTCTCCTATACCATCGAATCCGTAATGAACTTTCATTACTATCTTTTACCGGGAGTAGCCCTGTTTAACAAAGTAAGCCACCTTCTCCATGGAGGTAATCATATCGTACTCTTCCAGGTAAACATTCTCAGGAACAACTAAAGGAATAGTTGTGAAGTTAAGGATTCCCTTAATACCAGTAGCAACAAGTTGCTCTGCAACTTGATTAGCAGTATCGGGGGGCGAAGAAATTATGGCGATGGAAATATCGTTACGTTTTATTATATCGGGCATGTCCTTCATGTGGTAGCAGTTTACACCTGAAATCACCCGGTTAACCTTATTGGGGTCCACATCAAAAGCGGCAACAATATTAAGTTTAGGGCGCTTGCCATTGAAATAGGTAGTGATGGCGCGTCCTAGATTACCCATACCAACAACAGCAACATTTAATCCTACTTGGTGGTCGATGATATCGCCAATAACCTTAATGAGTTCCTGGGCATCGTAGCCTTTCTTTTTCATGCTCGAGTAACCAATAAGCATTAAATCGCGCCTAACCTGAACTGCTGTTATGTTGTGTAAACCGGCAAGCTCATGCGAGTAGATGTGAGTTTTACCTTTTGCCAGGCAATTAAGCAATGTCCTACGGTACTCACTTAGCCGTTCAATGGTTTTCCCAGGTAGATATGCCTTATCCATAGTTCAATTGTTTCAACTCAACACAAAACTACTTAACTTTTTTCATTTAACAAACGGTTGTTTTAAATAAAGTGGATTTAAATGCCATCGTTTAGTGTATCGAAACCGGGTAAAGGGAATGTGATGGTAAAAGTTGAACCCACACCGGGTTCGCTGTGAACATCAATTCTAGCGCCATATAAATCTACCACTCGTTTAACAATCGAAAGTCCTAAACCGCTTCCGGTTACATTTTTGCTCTGCGGATTTTTGATTCGGGTAAACTCCTGGAAAAGTTTTGGTATATCTTCGGGCTCGATGCCAATTCCAGAATCGGATATTACAAGCGTAACCTCCGAGGCCGATCTACAGATACTACAATGAACCCACCCTCCAGGTATATTGTATTTGACAGCATTGGAAATGAGGTTGTTGAATAAAATCTCCATGTCGTCGGAATCGGCAAGCATGAAAACGGGATCGGAGGTTTGCAGGGTAAGGGTTACATCGCGTTGAATGGCAAGGGGTGTCATGGTTTCAATGGCCGAACGAGCCACAAGGGTTAAATCGATTTCACGAAGGTTTCGCTGTCGTTTGCCCAATTCGATATGTGTGAGGTCGAGTAGATCCATTATTAGGTTACGCATGGATTGGATTCGCGCTAGCGAACGGTCGATAAAATTCATGTAACTATCAATGCTATTGCCGGCCTGCTTTTCCTGCATCATCTTCAGGTAACCCTCAATTGCATTGAGTGGAGCCTTAAGCTCATGCGATAACACGGTGAGGAACTGAAATCGTACCTGCTTGCCCTCACGATGAAGCTTACGGGTCATGCGCCGCAGAAAATAATGCTTGGTAATATTTTCAATGGACGATTTAAGTTCCTGAGGGGTAAAGGGTTTGGGAACAAAATTGTAGGCACCAATGTTAGTAGCCCTGACAGCAAGTTCCAGCGAGGCATAGGAGGTAATCATCATAACCAAGATATCGGGGTAGTTCTCGTTGATGAACTGCAACACCTCAACTCCCTGAATACCAGGAAGCTTATTATCGAGCAAAACAATGGCCGGGCCAGAACGCTTGATGATATCGATAGCCTCCTCGCCTGTGGCTGCTTCAATCACATTAAAGCCTATATCGTCCTCAAGGAACGGATAGCTAACCACAAAATTCCGCAGAATACGAATTACACCGGAACGGATTCCAGGCTCATCGTCAACAACTAATATATCCACAACTTCCATTATACCTTAAGCAATTTCAATATTTCACGATGCATCTGATCGGGGCGAATTCCTTTTTCGAGGTATAAATCGGCTTTAATCCACTGGCGTTCCTGTTCGCTTGAAATACCAAACGACATGCCAGTCTCAGCCGATACGGCAGTGGCTATTATAACGGGGGTATCGGGATACATTCGTTTTAGCTTGTAGCTAAGTATGAAACCGCTATCCTCGTTTTCCATCATAAGATCGAGTATGGCTAAATCGGGCTTAATATTCTTTAAAATGTTCTCCGCTTCACGCTGGCTTTGGGCAGTTACTACATCAAAACCCATTTTTTCAACATGAAACTTGAGCTGAAACAGGTAGTCGGGATCGTCATCAACTATCAGAATAGTTTTTCGTGCACTAGCCATGACTGTCGTATTATTAGTTAATCATTATCATTGTTGCCAAAATCATTATCGGCATAACGGGGCAGGGTTATCCTAAAGGTTGTACCGGTAGGTCCTTTTTGGGGATCAGTATTGGATTCCACATCAATTTTACCTTTGTGCATTTTAACAATACCGTAGGTAGTGGCTAGTCCTAATCCGGTTCCCTTGCCAATTCCCTTAGTGGTGAAAAATGGGGTGAAGAGCTTATCCATATTCTCCTCGGGGATCCCATCGCCAGTATCGATTACACTAATCGAAATCTGACTATCATCGCCGTCGATGACAACTGTAAGATCACCGCCATTGGGCATGGCTTCAATTGCGTTTTTATTCAGGTTGGTAAGCACCTGCATCATCTGCTCGTAATCGAGACTAGCCATCAGGTTTGATGCTCTGCAAATCACATTGGAGGTAATATTCTTTGGGATAACAATCCCGGCAATGCTATCCTCTGCCAATTTCTTTACATTAACCTTTTCCACCTTGACCTGATTCTTGCGGGCAAAATTTAGCAAACCGCTAACAATTTTCTTGCACCGCTCCGCCTGCGACAATATCAACTCCAAATCCTTACGCAGGGGATCGTCGGGTTTACACTCATCGAGCAGTATGTTGCTGTACATCAAAACAACACCCAAAGGGTTGTTTAGCTCGTGGGCAATACCGGCCGATAGCTGCCCCATATGGGCAAGTTTCTCGGAATGCTTGAGAGCCTGTTGCATTTTTGCCAATTTCTCATTTGAAATGGCGAGGTCGTTGATGGATTCATGCAGTTCCTCAATGGCATATGGCAAACACATTTCCACCTCGGCAAGTCCCTCAACAATAGCAATGGCATGTTCGGTACAAGTATCGTAACCACATGCACCACAGTTCAGATGGTCGCGAGGGGTAAACTTGCCCATCTTAGCCAATACCTTGTTGATTTGGTCGTCGGTTGGTTTTGAAATACGTTTATCGTCGGAGGAAAACCTATGCGTGAGGTCAAGGTCTTTAAATTTTGATATGGCTAGCTCCCACTCTTTAAGCTGATCGGGAGTTACCTTGTTACGGGCATAGGAGCTGATGTACGTTTTGCGCTCAAAACGTTTGCCTCCGGGTGACATGCCAGGCCCCATGATGCAACCCTCGCAGCAAAGTAGCTCTAGGTTTTGCCCCTTCAGGTTACCGGATTCCCATTCCTTTATGGCTTCCTGAAAGCCTATTCGACCTTCGGCTACAGTGATGTTGCCCTCAATTAGGTCATCAAATATGTTAACGGTTTGCATTAACCCCCTACTAACCGGGAATATCGCCCCGCGGCCAGCATGGGGTGGGTCAAAATCAAATGGTTCAACGCTATCGGGCGTTATACTGGCCTGTTCAAAAAGAACCCGCAACTCCCGAAAGGTTATTGCCTCGTCAATATCAACGGATTCATCCTTTTTGGCTATGCAAGGGCCAATAAAAACCTGTTTAAGGCTACTGTCAATTTGCCTTACCACCCTGCTTATGGCCACCATAGGCGACACTAGGGGTGCTAAATTCTCTACCAAATCGGGATGGTAGTAACGAATGTAAGTAACAATAGCAGGACAATCGCTCGAGATATAACCCTTACTCGATCCATCCTCCAGTAACGATTTGTAACGGCTGGCCACCAAATCGGCTCCAAAAGCTACCTCAAAAACGTGGCTAAATCCCAACGCTCTGAGCATTCCAACGAAACGACGGTAATCGTCAATCTCAGCAAACTCTGCGGGGAAACTGGGAGCTACCAGTGCAGCAACCTTTTCGTTGCTTTGAAGTATACTCTTTACCTCGTTTCGGGTAAGCAGAAACACCTTAGCATCCTGGCTGCAAACCTTAACGCAATTGCCACATCCTATGCACCTTTCAGGGATGACCTCAGCCTGACCATTGACAATTTTAATTGCCTTAGCTGGGCATTCTCTAACACAGGTGTAGCAAACCCTACAAAGTTCCTTTATGGTATAAACCAATTTTCTTTTTTCCCGATTTGTTACCATTCTCCGGTCAAATTATATTAAAGTAAAACCTCCCTTTTTGAATATCGGGTGTAAAGAAACTTTTTCGATTTTTCGCCGCCAGTTTCTCCTAAAAAATCATCGTAAATGGCTTTAACCAAGGGGTTACGGGCAGCACACTTAATGCCTTCAGCCTCATCAATTTCAATAATTGCTTTGGTACGCAACTTAACATACTTATCCTCGTGAACATAGGGTTGGCCACCGCCATTTACGCAACCACCGGGGCAAGCCATTACCTCAATGTAGTCCAGTTTAACATCGCCTTCCATCAAAACCGGGAGAATTGAATGTATGTTTTTTAACCCATTAACAACTGCAAAGGTGAATGTTTGGCCAGCGGCATTGAAAGAGAATGCCTTTACTCCAGATATTATTTTCACCTCGGTTATTTTGCTGTCGTTAAGTTCTTTTGATGTGAGTTTATGGTAAACCACCCGGGCCAGTGCCTCGGCTGAACCTCCTGATATTCCAAATAGTTTTCCGGACGAACTACGGATATTAAATGGTTTATCGGGATGTTGCGGTTCAATTCCCTGGATATCGATGCCGTAAAGTTTAATCAGTCGAACCAGTTCGCGTGTCGATAAAACCGTATCCACGTCGGAAAGGCCGCGGGTAGTCATCTCCTCCCTTTGAGCTTCAAACTTTTTGGCCAAACAGGGCATTACAGAAACAGAGAATATTTTTGACAAATTAATCTCATTTTCTGCAGCAAAGTAGTTCCTAATTAGCGATCCCATTACCTGCTGAGGCGATTTAACGGCACTCAGTGCCGGGATATAATCCGGATACCACTGTTCAACAAACTTAACCCATGCGGGGCAACACGATGAAAACATAGGTAGATTGTTGCCATTTCCCTTTCGGGCAATCAGCTCAGCAGCCATTTCAACTGCAGCGATATCGGCAGCAACGGCCGTGTCAAATACATACTTAAACCCGATTTTCCGTAATGCATTGTATAGCAATTTGTTAACATCCTTACTGGCTTTAAGCCCAAACTCAGTAGCTACTGAAACCGAAATTGAAGGGGCAATTTGAACGACAGGGATTAAATCGGGGTTGCTAAGTGCATCCATAACCTCGGCAAAATTTTGGCGTTCATGTAAGGCGCCAGTGGGGCAAACCAGCACACACTGACCGCAACCTATACAGCTGGAGAAGTTCAAGTCGCGCGACATGGTGGTTCCCACATACATGTTGCAGCCCCTATTAACAAACTCAAAGGTTGATACCGATTGAACCTCATCGCAAACTCTAATACATCTGCCACAAAGAATACACTTAGCAGGGTCGCGAACAATACTTGGGCTGGAAAGGTCAAGCTTTTGGGTGAAAGACTTACGTAAAACCTTACGTTCACGAATATGCAGTTCTGCTGCCAAATCCTGTAGCTCACAAAAACCGTTTCGCTCACAGTATAAGCAGTCGTCGGGATGGTTGGCAAGAAGTAACTCAACCAGGGTTTTGCGGGCGCGCACCACCCGGGGCGAATGGGTCATAACACGCATACCATTCTCCACTATGTGTGAGCACGAAGTCACTAGTGTATCGCGGCCCTCAACCTCAACAACACATAATCTACACGCCCCCGATGGAGTTAAATTGGTCATATTGCAAAGTGTAGGTACTCTGATACCGTTACGGTTTAAGGCCTCAAGAATAGTATCGCCTTTATGAGCCTGAATTGTTCTATTATTCACTTCTATTGTAATGTTCATAGCAGCATAACTTTACTTGAAGAAAACAGCACCAAACTTGCATGTATCCTGGCATATACCGCATCCAATACAACGCTCCTCCACAATAAAGTAGGAGGAACGAGGCGTTCCGTATATGGCCTGTGTTGGGCACTTCTTGGCGCAGGCTGTGCAACCCTTGCAACGCTCAATATCGATATAAAATGTTCTTAAATCGCGACAAACACTAGCCCTGCACTTACGGTCAAAGATATGCTCCTCAAACTCATCGCGAAACGATTTTAAGGCCTTCAGGATTGGCTTGGGTGCTGTTTGACCTAACCCACATAGCGATGTGTCGCGCATAACCTCAGCCAGGGTTTCGAGCTGAATAACCCCCTTAAACCGTTCCAGGGTATTATGCCCTTCGTTACTAACCGGTCGTTTCGATATGTTATCGAGTATTTGGTACATCCGGTTCGAACCCTCACGGCAAGGAATACATTTACCGCAGCTCTCATTGCGTATAAAATGCATGAAGTATTTTACCAGGTCAACCATACAAACAGTATTGTCGAGAACCTGAACACCACCCGAGCCAAGGCTTATTCCTCGCCTTGGAAGTTCATCAAAGTCAATGGGAGCATCTAGTTCATCGGCAGTAACGCTCACCCCCGAAGGACCTCCCAGGTGCAATGCTTTAAAAGTTCTTCCATCCTTTACCCCGCCAGCTAGGTCGAGCAAAGTTGCAAGTGGCTCACCAAAGGTTAACTCTACCCAGCAGGTTTGAGATGCGTGACCATTAATGGAGAATATTTTCGTTCCCTTCGACCCCTCGGTTCCAAAAGCGGCAAACCATTGAGGCCCATTACTGATAATTTCAGGTATATTGGCTAGGGTCTCAACATTATTAATAACGGTGGGCTTGCCATTTAGTCCAAATTCAGCAGGGTAAGGCGGTTTAATGGTAGGCATCCCACGTTTACCCTCAAGGCTTTTAATCAAAGCAGTTTCCTCGCCGCAAACGTAAGCGCCAGGGCCCTTATGCACCTCAACATCGAGAGAATAGCCACTTCCTAGTATATCATAGCCAAGCAGCCCTACCTCATAGGCCTGTTCAATAGCATTCTGAATGCGTTGAATGGAAACCTTATACCTATCGCGAATATAAATTAAGGCCTTACTTGCCGACACGGCATAGGAGCTTAGAATAATTCCTTCAACAACCTTATGCGGATCGCTTTCTATAAGCAAACGATCCATGAATCCACCAGGATCACTCTCATCGGCATTACAAATCAGGTAGCGATCGCTGGTGGCAACCTGTAACGCTTTACGCCACTTGGCGCCGGTGTGAAAAGCTCCACCACCCCTACCTCGTAATCCACTCTCCTCTACTATACGGCAAATATCGTCGAAAGTGTATTCCCTGATGGCTTTAGCCAAAGCACTGTATCCGCCATAAGCAATATACTCGGCTATGCTATCGGGGCATAAAATGCCAGCATTCTTTAGCAGTAAACGGTTTTGTCGTTTAAAAAAAGGGAGTTCGTTTTTAAACGGGATTCCGTGCCATGGCTCATGAATTTCGGAATGGTACTGGAAAATGGCATACTCAGGCTGAATAAAACCATTAAGTACTCCATCGAGTATGGAGTTAACCCTGTCAGGAGTTACATTGGTAAAAGCCACTCTTGTCTTGCCGGGTATCTGCACCTCAACAATTGGTTCCAGGGAGCATAGACCATGGCTACCAACACAAATTACATCGGCATCAACAGCATAATCATCCAAATACTGTTCAATTGCCATTTTGGTTTTAAGTGCACCAGCAACTATAGACGATGTAGTAACGCCAACATATATCACTGGCTGCCTAACCCGTTCGTGCCTTAATGCGCTAAATTTATCACTTACCTCGGTAGGCCAAACCCCATAGTGAAGATTTGGAACAACAGCATCTTTTATAAAAGCTAATTCCGCTTTGGAATCGCACCGAGCCATGTTTACTCTTGTGTTAAATCGTTTATAATGTGTTTAAGCTTTTCAGGATCAACTTCCCGGTAATACTCCTCGTTAATGGAAATTACCGGGCCGTGGTCGCATGCGCCCATACAGGTTACCACCTCAAGGCTAAACTGGCCATTCCGGGTTGTTTGGCCATTTTTCAACTTCAAATTTTCCTCTAAGTAAACCATATTCCACTTGGCCCCCTTAAGCCTACACGAAGTGCCATTACATAGACAGATATGATTTTTCCCTTTAGGTTCAAACTTAAACTGGTTATAGAATGTGGCTAAGCCATAAATTTTAGAAGTAGGCAAGTTTAACCTTTGCCCTACCAGAACAATTGCTTCCTCGTTCAGACTACCCAACTCGCTTTGAATATCCTGAAGAATTGGTATAAGGCTCTTGGAATCTAGGTAGCTGTAACGTTCCAGAATTTCCTCAATTTTCTCAGCTTTCGACATACCTAAAGTAAAATAGAAATTAAATCCATTTGCCAAGGAAACCACTAATTCAACCCATCTGTTAAACAACTACCAACCACATATCTGACTAGCTTTCAACTTGTTGAAGCAAATAAAAACTTGTTAATCAGGTAACAATTTAATAAAACATTGTAAAAATTGTTCGCTTACTCTCAATATTTTATCTATTTAAAACGATTACAGATAAGTGTTTTGATTTAAAAAAATGATTAAATTTCAGACTTAAATTGCAAACCAAAACCTATCTTAGCTTTGTAAATATAGTGTTATACCGATAACATTTAGATGAATAAACGAGCCGAACTAATTATATGCTTGGGGAGCTCCTGCTTTGCAAGGGGTAATAAGGCCACACTCAAGGCAATAATGAAATTTTTGGACGATCACGATTTGAAGGAAAAGGTAAACTTTCATGGGGGGCATTGTTTTGGTAACTGCGCCGAGGGTCCTAACATCTCAATAAACGGTAAGCTTTTTACCGAAGTTGATGAAAATGGAATTATTGGCATTCTGACAAATGAGTTACTTTAGGGAGTCATATGTCGCAACTGTTTAGAATAGACGAGCAAACATGTATTAACTGCTACGCATGCGTAAGGGTTTGTCCTGTAAAAGCCATTGAGGTAAAAGCAGGGCAAAACTACGCACGAATAATTGATAGCCGTTGTGTAGGATGTGGAAGCTGTTTAAATATCTGCCCGGTTAATGCAGTAAACTACAGATCCTCAAAAAAAGAAGTTTTGGAACTGCTTAAGGGTAACGAACCCGTTGCAGCTATCTGCTCCCCAAGCATTTCGGGTGAATTTGCCGATATTACCGATTACCGGAAATTTGTGCAGATGATAAAGCAACTTGGTTTTACCTACGTATGCGAGGTAACCTTTGGAGTTGATCTGGTTGCGCGGGAATACAAGAAACTTTTTGAAAATTTTAAAGGCAAGTACTTTATTACCAGCATGTGTCCGGTGGTGGTATCGATGGTTGAGAAATACCACCCCGAAATTGCTCAAAACCTTGCCCCTATTATATCACCAGTCGTGGCAACCGCCATGGCCGTTAGAAAGGAATACGGATCCAACGTAAAGGTTGTCCTCATAGGCCCTTGCATTCAAAGCAAGGAAGAAATCAAACTTTATGATGACGACCGGAGAATTGATGAGAACCTAACGTTTGTTGAGCTAAGGGAACTTTTTGAGGAGATCAACATCAAGGAAAGCAACCTGGAATACTCCGAATTTGACGAACCCATTGGATACAAAGGATCGCTATTCCCTATAGGGCGTGGAATACTCCAAGCTGTTGATATAAGCGAGGATCTGCTTACCGGAACGGTAATCAGCACCAATGGCCCTAATAACACCCTTCAGGCGCTTGAGCAGTTCGAAACCAGTATCGATTTAATAAACCGACACTTCAACCTGTTTTACTGTGAGGGTTGCCTCATGGGGCCAGGAACCTCACGCGGCGGGAAAAAGTTTATTAGGCGAACCATGGTGGTTAATTATGCCAAAAAGCGACTAAAAACCTTTGATCGCAAAAAATGGGAAGAAGATATTGCTAAAAACAGCCTTGGAGATTTCTCAAGAAGTTTCACCATTGATGACCAACGCCTCCCCACACCCAACGAGCATAAGCTTGAAGAGGTTTTAAAGGTGATTGACAAAGAGTTTGTTGGGCGCGATTCGGGGTGCGAGGCATGCGGCTACTCATCGTGTTACGATTTTGCATCAGCCGTAGCATCGGGCCTTGCCCATACTGACATGTGCTTGAACTTTACTCTTAAAAAGCGACAGGAATACATAAAAACCCTACAGGCCACCAACGAAAAGTTCGCTAAAACTCAGGAAGCCCTCAGGGAATCAGAAAAGAAAGCCAGAACCGAGCAAGAGGCAGCCCGGGAAGCTACTGAAACCATTACCGCCATGCTTAAAAAACTGCCTTCGGCAGTAGTGCTTATCGACAAAAAAATGAAAATACTCCAGAGCAACCAAAGCTTTATTGATTTATTGGGCGACGATGCTTTGGAAATTAACGATATAATCCCCGGGCTGATTGGCGCCGACCTTAAGACCCTGCTCCCCTACAATATCCACAACCTTTTTACCAGCGTGCTCCACAATAACACCGATATTCTAAACCGCGATGTGATGTATAAGGATAAGCTACTAAATCTTTCAGTATTCACCATTAAACCCAATAGCATTGTGGGGGCTGTTATCCGCGACATGTATGCACCCGAAGTTCAAAAGGAGGAGGTTATTAAACGAATAACCGAAGTTGTTGATAAAAACCTGGCCATGGTTCAAAACATTGGATTTTTGCTGGGCGAAGGGGCATCGGAAACCGAAAAGATGCTCAACTCAATAATTAAAACCTACCGCGAGGGAAAAAATATCGACGATAAAGCATAGCAGCTAAAAACCATGTCGAGTAAGTTTTTCATAGAGGTAAACTGCCAGCAAAAGAATCATGACGAGGAACGTATTTGTGGCGACGTTTTCTACTCGCGTAGATTACAGGACGAAGAGCGCACTATTATTGTCCTGTCTGATGGCATGGGGCATGGTGTAAAGGCAAATATTCTGGCCACCCTCACCTCAACCATGGCGCTTAACTTCACCATTGAGCACAAGGAGGTTAACACCATTGCCGAAATCATCATGAATACACTGCCAGTTTGCTCGGTTCGAAAAATGAGTTACTCAACCTTTTCCATAGTTGATATTGACCACAACGGCGAAACCCGCATACTGGAATACGACAACCCACAATGCCTGATCATGCGCGGGACCGATGAGCTTGAACCCGAGTGGCAATGCATAATCCTTAACAGCGAAAAAAACGCAGGAAAGGAATTAAAGTTCTGTTCGTTTGTTCCGCAAAAGGAAGACCGAATAATACTTTGGACGGATGGAGTGACACAGTCCGGGCTGGGCTCAGCCGATTACCCTTTCGGCTGGGGCGACGAGGCTCGCGAATTTGTGAAACGAATAGTTAAAAATGAACCCGATATTTCGGCCCGAAAACTAAGCACCAAGGTGGTAAATATGGCTAGCCTCAACGATGGGTATCATCCAAAGGATGACACCTCGTGCGTAACAATATACTTCCGTAACCCTAGAAAACTCCTTATTTGCACCGGCCCACCCTACGAAAAGGAGAACGACACAAAGCTTGCCAAGATATTTGAAGCCTTTGATGGGAAAAAGGCAATTTGCGGCGCAACCACTGTTGACATTATTGCCCGGGAATTAAAACGAAGTGTTGAGGATAGCCTGGAATTTACTGATCCCGATTTACCTCCAATCAGCCAGATGGAGGGTGCCGATTTGGTTACCGAAGGAATTCTTACCCTGAGCAAGGTTAACACTATTCTTGAAACATACAATGAGAATACTAATCTTAGCAAAGGCCCTGCCGATGAACTGGTAAAACTGATTCTGGAAAGCGATAGCATTGAATTTGTGATTGGCACCTGCATAAACGTTGCACACCAAGACCCAAACTTGCCTGTTGAACTGGAAATCCGTAGGACTGTGGTAAAACGAATTGCCAACATATTACAAGATAAATTTTTAAAGGAAGTAAAACTTCAGTTCCTTTAGGATTTATCGAACATCTAAACCTTGAAAAGGCTACTACAAGGAAAACCATATTTAAATAATCAGCTCGTATGTTGACTTTTACCAACATTTTTACAATATTTACGTTAAAATTATTGCTAAAAATTAAAACCATGCACTGCTTTAGGTTTTACCTTTTGAACATGCTTATTGTAACTTACTTTTCAGCTGTAAGCTACGGCCAGGATTGGAATACAATTTTCACTTTGGAAACCGACGCTGAATACTACATGGCTGAGGGTAACTTTTCTAAGGCAGCAGATACCTATGCAAAAGCCCTAAAAAAATTTCCTGAAAGTGCCAACCTTAAATTTAAGATAGGATACTGTTTGCTCAAAACCCCCGACAGAAAATCGGAAGCCATCAGCCATTTGGAAGAGGCTATAACGAAAATTTCGGAAACATTCGATGCTAAATCGCTTAAAGAACCCAACGCTCCGCCTGAAGCCTATTATCACCTTGGAATGGCCTATATGTATCAAAACGATTTTGACAATGCCCTTAAATCATTCCAGGAATACAAGAAATACATTAAACCTAAAGATGAGCAAGCCCAACGAATGGCAGAACACGCCATTGTCAGCTGCGAAAATGCAAAGAAATTTCAAAAAAGCCCAATAGGCATTAAATACAACTGGTTAGGTCCTGATTTCAATGATGAAAACGACAACTTTAACGCTGTGATATCGGGCGATGGTAGCACACTTGCATACACAACCCGAACCTCCACCGGGAATAAAATATTTGTTGCTAAAAAGGATGAGGATGGCTCATGGGCTAAACCGATTGACATAACCCGCGACCTTGGTAGTAAAAAACTGACCACCTCATTCCTTTCGTATGAGGGAACTGAGCTATACCTTATAAAAAATTATCCTAAAAAATCAGATATTGTTGTTAGCTTTTTTCAGAAACGTAAATGGTCATCGCCCGTAAAGGTGGCCAAACCAATAAACTCTAAATTCAACGAAACTCATGTTTGTGTTACCCGCGATGGCAATACAGTTTACTTTACCAGCGACCGCAAGGGCGGCCAGGGTGGATACGACATATGGGTTTCTACCATCATTAACGGCAGATGGAGCGATCCTATAAACCTTGGCCCCAACGTTAATACCCCGTTCGATGAGGCAACCCCTTTCCTCTCTCCCGATGAAAAGTATCTCTTTTTCAGCTCACAAGGGCACAATACCATGGGCGGATTCGATGTGTTCTATACCAACCTTCAAGGAAACCCCAACGTTAGGAATATTGGGTATCCTTTAAATACCACCGACGACGAAATCTTTTACTTTCCTACAAGCTTATCATCGGGCTACATTTCAAAGTTCAATCCCGATGATTTTGGTAAGCTAGATATTGCCGAAGTTGAAATAATTCCTTTGGTTGATGTTAAGCTGAACCTCATGCTTGCCGACAATGCACCCCTTGATAAGTATTACAGCGTGAATGTTATAAACAGCTCCACTGGTGAAGTAGTTGAAAAACAGTCAGCAAAAGGTAAAACACAACTTAGCCTAAAAGTAAAACCCGGCAATTATACTGTAACAGCACAAGGCGAAGGTTTTGAGGAAACTAAAACAACGTTGAACATACCTGCCAAGCCAGACAGATCGGAATATCAGGCAAGTTTAATGTTAAATTCGAGGTTAACTCAGCAGCCTGTTGCCCAACTTGAGCCCTCAAAAGAAGAACCTAAACCCGAAGTGAAGCCTGAGCCCATGCCCGAGGTGAAACCAGAGGCAAAACTAGTCGAAAAGCAAAAGGTTAGTGAACCCGAACCCAAAAAGGTGGAGGTTATACAACCTACAAAGAAAGAGCCCAAACGTGAAACAGAAAAGCCAAAGCCTGAGCCAAAACCTGCAAAAGCATTGCCTCCCACACCACCCCAAACAGCAGCGCCAACACCCAAAATGGACTTCAATAAAACCTCAGCAACTCGAAAGCTTGCTAAACCTACATACTCAGTGCAACTATTGGCATCACTCTATCCTGTTGACTATAATTACTTCGAACTCGACAGCATTAGAGTAACTATTTCACCCGACGGGTATTATAGGTATAGCGTAGGAAATACTAATAATATCATGGAAGTTGAAGAATTACAACAAAAGGTCCGCAGCCACGGGTATAGCAATGTGTGGGTAAGAATAAACCGGCAACATCCGGGATACACCATTCAATTCCTTGCTTTACAGAAACCTAAAAGCATCAAGCAGTTTACTGACCTTTCCGATGTAATGGTTTACCGCGGACACGATGGAATATATCGCTACTGTGTTGGCAAATACTCCACACCCGAAGAGGCTAATGCCGATTTGGCAAAGATTGTGGAATTAGGCTACTCCGGTGCATTTGTCCGCGAATTAGGAAAGTAACAATTCAAAAACCAAGTAATAAGGCTGCTCGGATTTGGACAGCCTTTCTTATCTAACGCATTGAAGCCTGGAAAGGTATTCTCAATGCCAATGAAACATTACGCCCCGGGTTATAAAAATCAACCTCCTTCAATAATGAAAAGTGGTCCACATATTTTTTGTCGAATAGGTTTTGAACAGCCAAGTTTAATTCCAAAGGTTGATTGCCTAAACTAAAACTAGCACCCAACGATAGGTTTACCAAAACATATCCTGGTGTAGTAGCTTCATCGTCGGCTATTTTGTTTTGTGGAAAGGCGGAGTCAATTTTAACCAGAAAATATGGATTACTGAAAAAGCCTAATTTATTTCCCATGACACCGGTTTCAAAAGTAAGTTTACTTGCCGGAATATAGGGTAAGTACTCACAATTCTGTTTTTGACCAAAAACCATGGAATAGTTTGTCTCAAAATGAAGCCACTGAACCGATTTGGGATGAAAATGCAATACAAATTCTCCACCATATAAGTAAGCATCATCCTGTGTATATCGGAATTCAGGCAAGCCACTATTAAACAATCCGATTGGTGCAATGTAAATGTAATTGGTAATGGAATTGAAAAAACCTGCAACATCAACAAGTAGGTTATCGATATGGTAATGGGCACTAATATCGTACTCAAACGATTTTTTGGTTTAAGTGCAACATCGCCAACCTCATAGCGTGCTTCATGAGGGCCATTTGATGTTAGCTCTGCAAGATTTGGATTTCGGTATGCAGCCGCACCATTTACCCTAAATATAAGGTTCTCATTACCCCTATAAGTTGCTCCAAGCGAACCCGTTACATTATCAAACTTCCTGTTTGCGCACAGCCTATAATAAGGTTGACTTGTGATGCCCGCCTCATCGAACTCCAGTTTTCTTGCATCGAACCTCAGTCCGGTTTGAAAGCTAAATTTCCCAACGGTTTGCTGCGCTAATCCAAAAAGCGAGTAACCTACGGTTATAGCATCAGGTAACAGGATAGTTTCGCGATTGTTAATATTGGTATTCCATTGATTGATTGATTCCCTGAACACCCAAAATATAGTCGTTGCCTGGCTTTGAGGGAAGCAACACCTTAGCCTCGTAGATTAACGTTGTTAGCCGCATTTGCAATTCATACTCATTAGGTTCACCAAAGTGAGTAAGCTCAGTAGATTGCAACGAGTTGTTAACATCAACTTTTGTTTTACCAAGAAATATCTTTGATTGGGATGACACCAAATGGGTTCCCAGCTGCTGGTAAAAAATTGAAGGTTTTCGACCCCTACCAGCTATTTCATTAATTGCTTCCTCTTCCACAAGACCTAAGTTTTGTAGGTTGAAGTCGTATAAAAGATTGGTTGTCATTACCTTACCATTAAATCCACCATTAAACTTTACAGAGTGCTCGGTAAATCTTGAAATAGGGACAAAAGTACCTCCCCCTTGAAGGTAATCGGCATGAGTTCTTTGACCAAACCTTGCCCCTCCATGAAATTTACTCCCCGAAGCCTTAATACCAATATTATTGACCATCCCGAGTGAATTTGAGAATAGTTGAAGATTATAGTCCCCCTCCACCTTCCCTTCAGCGGCAGGTCGTTCCTTAATGAAGTTAATCACTCCACCAATGGCATCGGAGCCATAAAGTAGCGAGGCTGGCCCCTTGATGACCTCAACCGATTCAATCCCAAACTCATCGATTCCTAAAAGGTGATGACTGGAATACTGGTAGTTCTCAAAACGAACGCTATTGCTTAGTACCAGCACATCGTTCATGGAAAGGCCTCTGATAACAGGCTTAGTAACACCATTCCCCTTGCTAATCATGTCAACTCCAGGCAAACTAGTCAGCATTTCCATGAAGTTTGGTGAAAGCAATCGGTGGTGTTCGTTTAACCTCAGAATATCAATCTTTACAGCATTCTGATACTGGGTTGTATTATAACCAGCTGAAACTACAACCGCTTCGGCTTCAATACTTGCATGTGTGAGTTTTACAATTAAATTCTCCTCTCCCCCAGCCAGATTTACTGATACTATTTGATTGGCATATCCAATATGGGAAACCTGCAAATCGAACCTTCCGTTAGGTAAGTTATTAAGTTCAAACTCCCCCCGTGAACTTGTTGTGGTGCCTTTTACCAACATCGGAATAAAAACATTGGCACCCCCAACAGGAACATTATTCTCATTTAAAACAGTCCCTTTTATGACGTTTTGAGCAAATAGTTTGGTTGCAACTAGCGTTGCTATAATTAAAAAATATTGTTTGTAATCGCATACTAAACAAATTATTAGATTTAAAACCAATAAAAACGAATTACACAAGAGAAAATGTGCAATAGAATAACCCCGAAAACCATATTCTCAGGATAAAACCCTCTGAATGATCAGGGCTAATCAAAATAATACCTTCAAGCAATCAATGCTTAACTTCCACTACTGGTTTGGTATTTAAACTTTGGAAGTCAAAAGAAGTATAAAAAGTGAGTTAGGTTTTACAAAACGGTGGCGCTTGCAGGTTCTTTACATCAAGGTTGTCAGTATAAAAATTGGAAATTACTAAAACCGATATTCTTGTGATAGTATTAAAATAAGCCTCCGTTTTAGGAATTGTGGTTTGGGGCTCAAAAACAACCAGTTCTCACTGAAAAACTAAACACTTGGGGTGTTGTGGAGTTAGATTTGCTGCTTGGTTGACGTGCTCAATTTCATGGTGGTGATGATGAAAATAGGCATCGAGCACCTTTGATACGAGCGGTAATACGAAAAGGACTAAAAGATTAAATGAAAGAAAAGCCCTAACCTTTTTCATGAAATTGAAAAATTTTCTTTTAAACCAACAAAAAAGCAAATTGTTTAAAGCTACTGCTCAATTGTAAGCTCGTGTTCGCCCCTCAAAAGCACATTGGTTAGTGTTGAGTCAAATATTTGAACAATGGTATCCTGAACCAGTCCAACCTGTAGGGGAACCTTTTTAAACCAATAGCCATGGGAATCGCTTTTTTTCAAAGCAAAAACATGATGGTCATTATCCGATTCGTGCAATGCGGTTACTGGCAATGCCCAACCATTAACTATTTCGGTAATAACTTTGGCAGAAACCCTCATACCGCTTACCAAAACCGCATTTGAAGGTTGACTGATTGAAGCAAAACACTCAACTGCTTTATTCTCAGTATTTGCATCGAGCCCTACTGAAATTACATTTCCATAAATGGTATTGGTACTTCCGGGTAGAACGATTTCAACTTTTTGGCCAAGTTTTACCAAATTCACTTGGTTCATGAACACGTAAAACTTTAATAAAAGGTTTTTGTGATCAATTACCTCGGCAACCGGTTCATCGGTTGTTACGGGTTTACCCATAGCTGTTTCAATTCTAGAAACTACACCCTCGATTGGTGAAACAAGATAGGCATCGCCTGAAAAGTCACCTTTAAGAATAACATCGGGGTTTAATCC
The DNA here is from genome assembly GCA_011045955.1 of Bacteroidales bacterium. Classification (GTDB taxonomy): domain Bacteria; phylum Bacteroidota; class Bacteroidia; order Bacteroidales; family Tenuifilaceae; genus Tenuifilum. The sequence goes on from DSBV01000087.1 coordinate 44,727, forward strand.
AATTCGAGTAAGCAAAATTTTATAGGAATGCAATTTAGCATCAAGTATGCGGTACTCGCCTTCGGCTTGTATGAGTTCCCTTTGCGAAGTTATTCCGTTTTGAGCCAACTGAGCTAAGCGCTCATAGTTCGACTTGGCCACCAAATGCTGATTGAATGCCTCTACAAAAGCCGTTTGCGCATTCATAACCTCTGGCCCTTCAATAACTATAAGCACTTGCCCCCTTTTTACTGGTGACGAGGATGTAACTTTTACCATTTTTATTACTCCACCTATAGGCGATGATATGTAGGCTTTCGCATTGGGACTTGGTTCAATAATACCCTGAACAGTTAAATCGCTGGCAAAAGTTACCTTTACAGGATTTCCAATGGCCATATTCATGGCCTTAAATTGCTCAGCTGACACGGCAATCAAACTATCGGCAATTTGATTTTCCTCGCTTTGATTGTTTTTTGCAGAGCATGATACTAGTATAACTGCAAAAATTGTTAATGAAATAAAACTAATCTTTTTCATCTGTACAAAATATTTATACTTTTGATTACCTACACGTTACTATCTTACTTTTAACAAACTTTATTGAGCAGATGGAACACCCATATCCTGTTCAAGTGTGTTTACCTTCGGTGAACTCGCAAGTTCGGTTGTGCAAACTGCCTTACATGGGTATTTCATATTAAACATTGAATCTTTGTTTAACAAAATCTCATAGTTACTTGCGCTTAAAGGGCCAAAACTTAACTCCCTCAAAGTTTTCGAAAACTGCATAAAGTAGCGGTAGGGCGACCATGGTAAGCATGGTTGATGTAATTAGTCCACCAATAACCACCGAAGCAAGAGGGCGTTGCACCTCGGCACCAGCTGATGTGGAAATTGCCATGGGCAAAAATCCCATTGCAGCAGCCGATGCAGTAAGCAAAACAGGCCTTAACCTATCGCGCGTTCCCCTCATTATGCGTTCTCTAAGGTTATCTACACCCTCCTCCTTGAGTTCCTTTAAATGTTCAATCAGTACTATTCCATTAAGCACCGCCACACCAAAAAGGGCTATGAAGCCCACAGCAGCCGATATGCTAAAGGGCATGCCTCTAAACCATAACATCAGTATTCCACCGATTACCGATAGTGGAACTGCGGTATAAACCAATATGGCATCTCTAAAGGAATGAAACGCAAAATATAAAAATATAAAAATAAGGGCTAATGCTACTGGCACTGCCACAAGTAATCGGTTGCGGGCATTTCGTAAATTCTCGAACTGTCCACCATATTCTATGTAATACCCGGCAGGTAATTTAAGCTTGCTATCGAGAATTTTTTGAATATCCTTAACTACCGATTCCAAATCACGGTTACGCACATTCACGCTAACCACCACACGCCGATGGGTGTTATCGCGCGAAATTTTTGCAGGGCCCTTGGTGAACTCAACCTGAGCCAGTTCGCTCAAGGGCACCAATCCACCGCCGGGAACAGTAACCAAGAGGTTCTTAACATTATCAATATTATGCCGATAATCCTCAGCTAAACGAACCACCAGCTCAAAGCGCTTTTCGCCTTCAAAAATACTCCCGGCTGCAGTTCCGGCAAATGCAGCTGAAATCAGTCTATTTAACTCATCAACCGATATTCCGTAAACCGAGAGCTTATCACGATTGTATTTTATGCTGATTTGCGGTAAGCCTACCGTCTTTTCCATAATGATATCGGCTGCACCCGGCACCCCATCAATTAACCTCTTGATTTCAAGGGCTTTGTTATTCAACACCTCTAAATCCTCCCCGAATACTTTTATGGCCAAATCGGCCCTTACCCCGGTTATCAACTCGTTAAAGCGCATCTCAATGGGTTGAGTTAACTCATACTCCACATTAGGAATTACCGAAAGGGCATCCTTGAACATAGCCGCCAGTTCCTCCTTGCTTTTAGCACTAACCCAATCCCGTTTAGGCTTGAGCTTAATAATCATATCAATTTCTTCCATAGACATGGGGTCAGTTGGGACTTCCGCCGCACCAATTCGGCTAACAATCTTATCAACTTCAGGAAATTTCTCCATCAAAATTTTTTCCATCATGGTGGTTAGCTCGGTGGTGCGGGTAAGCGATGTTCCGGTTTTAAGAACTGGTTGTATCACAAAATCCCCCTCATCAAGGGTAGGAACAAACTCAGCACCTAAACGGGTGAAAACCCATCCGGAAAAAAACAACATGATAAAAGCCAAGCCCAATACCCATCTTTTATGATTATAGGCCCATTCAATTACTGGCTTATACGATGTCTGCATAAGCCACATAATCCATTGTGAAACAACCCAATTCCTTTTTTGCGGACGCAAAAAAAGTGAAGCTGCTACTGGCAACCACGTAAATCCGAAAAACATGGCCCCAAGCAATGCGAAGCTGAACGATAAGGCCATTGGTCTAAACATCTTTCCCTCTATTCCCGCAAGCGAAAGGATTGGAATAAAAACTACAAGAATTATGATTTGTCCAAATATGGCAGAATTCATCATTTTTGATGCGCCTTCAAACGATATCGCATCAAGTAATCGTTTCCGCTCTGTTCCACCACTATTTGAAATTTCATCGGCTTTCAGAGTGAACTTTAAAACAATAAATTCGATGATAATAACGGCACCATCGATTATAATACCAAAGTCAAGTGCACCTAAGCTCATAAGGTTAGCATCTATTCCAAAGACGTACATTGCAGAGATGGTGAATAGGAGTGCTAGCGGAATGAGCGAGGAGATTACCAGGGCCGCTCTCAGGTTGCCCAGTATAAGCAAAACGACCAGGAAAACAATTAAAAATCCAAATATCAAGTTCTCCAGAATAGTGAACGTGGTTTTTGAGATCAACTCGCTGCGCTCAACTATGGGGTTAATGTAAACGCCCTCGGGTAAATGCTTTTGAATCTCAGCAATACGTTGCTTAACCGCTTCAATAACCTTGTTTGAGTTGGCGTTTTTAAGCATCATTACTTGCCCCATTACCTTTTCGCCTTGTCCGTTGGCTGTAATGGCCCCAAATCTATTGGCATATCCTTCCCTAACCTTTGCCACATCGGCAATACGAACCGAAATCCCATTAATGGTGAGAATTGGAATATTCTCAATATCAGTAATTGATTTAAGTAAGCCCTCGCCCCGTACAAAGTAACTCTGATTGTCACGTTCAATGTATGCTCCCCCAGCCACTCCATTGTTCTGTTCCATGGCATTCAGGATATCGATTATTGATGCTCCATACTGGGCTAACCTTTGCTGGTCGACAGCCACCTCGTATTGTTTAAGGTGGCCTCCCCATGTGTTTACCTCCACAACCCCGGGAATACCAGACAATTGTCGCTTAACAAACCAATCCTGAATGGTACGCAAATCGGTGCTGGAGTATTTGCCTTCGTAACCGGGCGTAACATCGAGTACATACTGGTAAATCTCTCCCAATCCGGTAGTTATCGGGCCCATTTCGGGCTCACCAAAACCTTGCGGAATATTAGCGGTGGCGGCGTTTAGCTTTTCAGCTATAAGCTGGCGTGGAAGGTAGGTTCCCAGCTTATCGTCGAATACAATGGTTACTACCGATAAACCGAATTTTGAAATCGAACGAATTTCTTTAACACCTGGAAGATTCGACATCTCAAGTTCAACGGGGTAGGTTATGAATTGCTCCACATCCTGGGTCGAAAGATTCCGGCTGGTGGTTATTACCTGAACCTGGTTGTTAGTAATATCAGGAACTGCACCAACAGGAATTTCAGTTATGGCATATATTCCAAATAGCGCCATGGTCAATGTGAGCAATATTACAATAAGCTTGCTTCCAATGCTAAATCGTACTACTCTTTCGATCATCGCAAAAAATTATATTTAAATACACTACTGACCGATTAAAATTTCAGAAAAAATAGGGCTACCGCCACAAGGTTTCGCCCTAATGTTGAAATTTTTTTTATTACTAAAAAAATTGCAATATGGGCAAAGATACAAAAAAGTATTTAGTCGGTCAGCCGATTTTCAAACAGGTTATAAAAATTCTTCCGCGAGAACAATTTGACCTTTTAGTAAGG
>DSBV01000034.1 GCA_011045955.1 Bacteroidales bacterium
CAGTTTGTTGCGAACAGAATTAACAGCAGGCCAAGGAAGCGGTATAGCTATAAAAGTCCTATATTTGTAAAAAACCAATTATTAACAAAGACAAAAGTTGCATTTGTGACTTGAATCTTGCATATAATTGAAATTACTGTAACCAGGATACCATATAGCACTTCCGACGTCCAAACTAAATTTAAGGATTTACCTAAAGCTATTGCAATAAAGTAAGCCCAGCCTAGATATATTGTCAGTGTGAACACCTCAATAGCAAACGATACCTTAGTACTGCCTGTACCTGATACACCATTGAAACTGATAAAAGCTGAAGCCATCGTTAAGGCAGCTACTGCGATTACTCTAATAACCGGCAGGGTGGCTTTGATTATGTGCTCATCGTGAGGGTAAATCTTAATAATGCTATCTCCCAGCAGAAGAATCAGAACCAAAAGGGCAAGTACTGAACCCAAAGTAATGACCATTACTTTTACAACCAGCATTACTACCTGATCCGATTTACCATTCCCAATATGTTGGCTTACAAACGAATTAGTGGCCGAAGCATATCCCCAAATGGGAATCATAAGAATAATGTAAATGCTTCGAACAATATTGGATGCAGCAAGGGGTATTTCGCTCACTTTTTCAATGATCAGGAAAAAAACAAACCAGACAAAAATTGAAAGTGAAAATTGAAGCATCAGTGGCCAGGATATATCCAGTATTGACTTCAGCAACCTTTTTGAAAACGACGAAAATTTGAAAAGCTTACACTTTCCAACATTCATCCTGCTAATGTAAGCTAGCAAGAATGTGGCACCACAAATCTCGGTAATTACCGATGCAAGGGCAGCGCCCCGAATCCCCATTGCAGGCAGTCCAAAGTTACCAAATATCGATCCGTAATCCAGAACTATGTTCACGCTTACTGTAATGAAAGATGTAAGCGTAATCACCTTTGTGCGTGTAATTCCAATTAGGAATGCGTTCAATGAGTATGTGAGAAAAGCAAATGGCAACCCAAAGAGCCTATACCCAAAAAAAGAACTTGCCGAATTGCATACAAAATTCGACCTAACGGCAATACTAAAAAGAGCAGGATGAAAAGTATATGCAACTAGTATTATTAGAAAAGCAAAAGCACCAAGGGTAAAAAGCAAATGCTCAACCACACGGCCAACAGCCTCGTATGCACCCTCGCCTACACGCCTTGCCACAATGATTTGCCCACCCATGACCATCCCCCAGCCCAGCATGAGCAATACATGGTAAAGCAGCCCCCAAGAACACCTCCACCTAATGCAATCTCACCAACCCGTCCCAGAAAAGCGGTATCGGTAATGTTCAGGATATTTTGGGCAACACTCCCTAAAATTATGGGATATGCCACCCTCCAAATTTCCCTGTAGGAAATATCGAGTTTCATTGGAAAATATTTCTGTAAAAATACAAAAAGGCAGGGAACCCCTGCCTTTTATTATCGAATCCCTTGCACTATAAATTGTCGTCGAAGTAACGTATTATTTTATCAATCAGATGCACCCTATCCTTGCCTATTACATTATGGTCGTGTTGGGGATACATAAAGAAATCGACCTGAACCCCATTTTTAATAAATTCATGGATTAAGGTGAGACTATGCTGTGGAACAACCGTTTTATCCATATCGTCATGGATGATAAGAAGTTTGCCTTTCAGATTTGTTACATAGTTCTTAAGATCAGCCTCCCTGTATCCATCTGGATTCTCATTGGGGGTATCCATGTAACGCTCACCATACATCACTTCATAGAACCTCCAGTCGGTAACCGGTCCACCGGCAACACCAACCTTAAAGTGCTCAGATGCTCTAAGCATCATGGTTATTGTCATAAAACCGCCAAAACTCCACCCATGAACTCCTATGCGAGTAGTATCAATAAATGGTAACGATTTTAGGTAATTTACGCCTACCAGCTGATCGCTGAGCTCTGCGGTACCCAACTGTCTATGGATAACCTGCTCAAACTGAGCACCCCTATTGGCAGTACCACGATTATCGAGTGTGAAAAGAATATAGCCTTTGTTAGCCATGTAGCACTCCCAAAGCCTTGCACCACCCATCCACCTGTTGGTTACCAGCTGCGAATGTGGGCCCCCATAAACGTATATTACAACAGGATACTTTTTAGTCAAGTCAAAATTGATTGGTTTAATCATTCTACCATAAAGAGGGGTTCCATCATTTGCTTTAAGGGTAATTAGCTGTGGCAAGGGAACATTATATCCGCTATAAGGATTTGGGGCATCAATGAGTTGTTTAACCCATTTACCCTTAGTGGTATGCAAGGCTACTCGGTTTGGAATTGTAATAGAGCTATAAAAATCAACAAAATGCTTATGGCTTGGACTAACGAGGCAATAATGAAATCCGGAACCCGATGTTAACCGGGCAATAGTCCCATCTTTTATTCTTACCGAATACAGGTGCCTTTCCAAAGGACTTTCCTTGGTTGATGTAAAGTAAACTATTCCATTTTTAGCATCGACAGCATCGATACTTGTAACCTCCCAATCACCCCGGGTAAGCTGTTTACCTGATTCACCATCAGCCCTATACAGATAAATATGATTCCAACCATCGCGTCGGCTTAGCCATAGAAATGAGTTGTTATTAATGAACAGAGGTGGTGTAAGCGGTTCAACATACTTACTGCTGGTCTCCTCAAACAGGGTTAACTCAAAATCGCCAGTGGTTACGTTGTAACGATTCATGCGCATATGATTTTGCTTCCTAGTGAGAACAGCAATCAGTATTGAACTCTCATCTGGAGTCCACGCAATGTTGGTCAAATACTGTTCACGTGGCTCGCCAGTATTAAGCTCTACTGTTGAGCCTGTTTGAGTATCGTATACCCTAACGGTAACCATATGGCTTTGCATGCCAGCCATGGGGTAGCGGATGCTCACCAGCTCACCAACACGCTTTGAGATATCAACTAAAGGATATTTGGTAACCATACTCTCATCCATGCGGTAATATGCCAAGTATCGACCAGAAGGCGACCAAAATGTACCCTTATTAATTCCAAACTCGTTTCGATAAACGCTTTGCCCGTTAACAATCCCATCAGTAGTATCGTTAGTTACGACAATAACCTCACCCTGAGCGTTTGCAAGAAATAGGTTGCTACCAACGGTATACGACATCCAAGTGCCGTCAGGGCTGAACTCATGATTTTCAGAATTATCGACCACTGGAAACTTGGAAGTTATGCTTTGGGTTACGGGATTATATAATACAAAATAGTTACCAGTTAGGAAGCGAAGCTGCTTACCATGAACCCAAACCGATGGCACCCATTTAAGTGACTTAAGACCGGTGGCCTTAAGAACCTCGTTTACTTCTGATAAGGTTACAGCTCTGTTTTTCTTTGAATCTGCAACATTAACAATCACTAGGCTGTCGTTACCAATAAAGGAGTACTCATCGGTGGTTCCGGGCAACCAGCTAAAACCAGGAAGGGTTTTAGGTCGGAACTCCGAGCCCTGACGTAATACAGCCTGCTCCAGGGTTAGTTCCTTTTGTCCAAAAGCTGTAAGTACTAAGGCTATAATCAAAAAGATAGAAAAAAATCTTTTCATAACAAAATTTTTAGGAATTACACTATTGAAATTTAAGCTAAAATAGTTAACTTTATTGTTTAAACTGATACCAAAACCTTTGTAAGGTTTAAAAAGTAAAGCAGAAACCTGCAAATTTCACCATTTGTGGTATTTTTGCTAGTAAATATTTGGTTAAAAAGCTTTTTTCTTTTATGATTGAAACGTTGACAATGAACTTACGATCACCCAAATCAAGACTAGTACTATTACTTATAAGCGCTTTTTTAGCATCCTGTAAACTCACCACCAAACAGGATAACGAAACCACCCAACTGGCAGCTGATACCCTATCGACACTGGTTAAGGTAGAAAATGCCATTTTCCCAATCCCCTCGCCCTGGCAGGTGGCAAGCCTGATACAAAAGAACAATATACCATTCAATGAATTATGCATAAATAGTACAAAAAATTATCAGCGCTACACTACCTCATTTAAGCAAGCGGTAAACCTTGGCATTTATGGTACCGATTTAAGCTACCTAAACATACATGACAAAACTCAGGAGTCGCTCCAATACCTTGGTGTAATAAAAAAGCTAAGTGAGCAGCTAAGGATTACCGAATCGTTCAACGAAAAGATTTTTGAAAGGATTGAGAACAATATTGAGAATAAAGACTCATTGATTAAAATAATATCGGACACCTACGCAAGTTCCGATTTGTACCTGAAGAAGAATGAGCGTTACGATATAAGCGCATTGGTTGTGGCAGGCTGTTGGGTGGAAGGCCTTTTCATCATGACAAAAATTGTACAGGAGCACAACGATAGAAAGATTATTAACCGAATTGGAGAGCAAAAACACCCGCTCGATAACCTGGTTGAACTGCTTACACCATTCTACTATAAATCGACTGAATTTGCCAATTTGCTCGACAGACTAATTGACCTTGCCTATGAGTTTGATGGGATTATTTACTCATACACATACCGCGAACCAATTGTTGATGAAGCCAATAGGGTTATTACAATTAGAAGTCAGTCGCGGGTGGTAATGTCAGAATATCACCTAAAAATTATCAACAAAAAGATTGAACAAATACGCTCTTCGCTAACCGAATAAATATTCCGATATGCAGCGCATAGTTATCATATTAACCCTAACACTTTTCAGCCTGAACTCATTTTCACAGATTGAGCAGCTAAAAAAAACATGCTCTATCAACTTCCCATCGAACTACATAAGCGATGGACAGGAATACTTTGCCGCCCTTAAACCTGACCAGCGGATTGAGTTTAGAACAACCTTTTACGCCGATAACACCTATAGGATATTGGCGTGCACCAATGCCAAAAAGGGAAAACTGGTTTTTACCGTATACGATACTGAAAAGAACCTGCTGTTTACCAATAAAAGTTTCAACTACTCGCCATACTGGGATTTTCGGTTTACGTCAACAGTAACCTGCATAATTCAGGTAGATGTTAAAAACCCCCAATTCGTTCCAGGTTACGTAATGCTACTAATTGGCTTTAAGCAGTAAATCCCGTAAACCATGAGCGAGTCCATTCTAAAAGCTCTTATGCAACTTTTTGCAATTATTGCCCGCCCGGTTTCCCTGGACGAGAAGGAGAATAACGATTATGCCGACAGGCGGAAGGTTGTAGAAGAATTCTTGAGGAATCAGTTGAATATCGACCTGGTTAAGGAGTACCTAAAGGTTTTTGATTACTACTACAACCTTTACCAGGAAAAACAAAGCGAGAAAAGCAAGTCAAAAAAAAGAACATCATCCAGCTCGGTTAGGGTACTTAAAATATGTTCCCAAATAAACGAGGAGCTCCAGCAACAACAAAAGATTGTTGTACTAATCAGGCTACTTGAATTTGTTAAACCTGACGAAGGCGAGGTTACTGAACAGGAAATGGCTTTTATAAGCACTGTGGCCGAAACCTTTTACGTTCCTGAGAACGAGTTTCAAAACCTTAAGAATTTTGTACTCTCTGGTTTCGATTCAATAATCCCACACCAAAATATCTTGCTCATAAACGACTCCAAAGAGCCTCCCTACGACAATTTGAGGCACTTTTACGCCGAAGGCCTTCATGAACCCATAAAAATTCTTTTTGTTGAGTCGGCAAATATTTTTTTCCTACGCTACAATGGCTTACACGAGCTTTACCTCAATGGTCACTTACTGGTAAAGGATAAAATTTTTGTTTTAAATAACGGCTCATCAATCCGTAACTCCAAGATAAAGCCAATATACTTTAGTGATATTGTTGGTCGCTTTGTACAGGATAAAATCAAGGAAAAGATTGTTTTTGAAGCCATTGATATTGAATACCGTTTCAAAAGTGGCAAGATTGGGTTGCATCCCATGTCGTTTGTTCATGAGAGTGGGCACCTGGTTGGGATAATGGGTGCATCGGGCGCTGGCAAAACCACATTGCTCAACGTTTTGAACGGAAGTGAGAAGCCTCCCAAAGGCAATATCTTAATTAATGGTATTGACATACACAACCAGAAGGAACTAGTTGAAGGACAAATAGGATTTGTATCGCAGGACGATTTACTGATAGAGGAGCTAACCGTTTACCAAAACCTATACTTTAATGCCCGCCTTTGTTTTGATAACTATACCCATGAACAGCTGGAGGCTACTGTAAACCAGACCTTACAAAACCTTGGCCTATATGAAATCAAGGATATGCGGGTGGGCTCACCCCTAAACAAAAAAATTAGTGGTGGGCAACGCAAGCGACTAAATATTGCACTGGAACTCATCAGGGAACCGGCAATCCTTTTTCTCGATGAGCCTACCTCGGGATTAAGTTCAAGGGACTCCGAGAACATTCTTGACCTACTCAAAGAGTTAACGCTTAAAGGAAAGTTAGTTTTTGTGGTCATACACCAACCCTCGTCGGAAATTTTCAAGATGTTCGACAGGTTACTTATTCTGGATACAGGTGGATACCTTATATACAATGGCGATCCCATTGAGTCAATTATCTACTTTAAATCCCGTGTACAGCAGGCAAACTGGAACGAGAGCGAGTGCCCCGTTTGTGGCAACGTAAACCCCGAACAGATATTCAACATCGTTGAATCGAATGTGCTCGATGAGTACGGGAACCCAACTAGAGCCAGAAAGATAAGCCCTTTTGAGTGGAACGAATACTTTAAGCGATTTGCCCCTGAAAACCCCACCCCTATCGCACAGCCAAAGTCGCTCCCTCAAATTCACTTTAAAATTCCCAACTGGGTTAAGCAGCTTCGAATATTTGTAAAGCGCGACATATTAAGCAAGTTGGCCAACAGCCAGTACATGATAATCAATATCTTTGAAACACCTTTACTTGCTTTGCTTTTAGCCTATATCATTAAGTACTACAATGTTGATGTTTCAAACAAACTTGGCTACACCCTTCTGGAAAACAGCAACCTGCCAGTTTACCTGTTCATGTCGGTTATAGTAGGGATTTTTGTTGGCCTAACGGTTAGCGCTGAGGAAATAATAAAAGATAGAAAAATACTGAAACGCGAAGCGTTCCTGAACCTAAGCTGGTCCAGCTACCTAATGTCCAAGGTTACCATACTGTTAGGAATATCAGCCTTTCAGGCTTTGATGTTTGCAGCTATTGGTAACAGTATAATGGAAATTAAAGGAATGTACTTTGAGTACTGGCTAGTTCTTTTCAGCACTTGGTTCTCCGCCAACATGATGGGGTTAGTGATATCGGATAGCTTTAAAACGGTTGTCACCATATACATTCTTATACCATTCCTTGTAATACCACAAATTATACTTAGCGGTATCATTGTTAAGTATGAGAAACTAAACCCAACCATCTCCTCCCCGAGTAAAATTCCTATTTACGGAGAGTTAATTGTATCCCGCTGGGCCTATGAAGCCCTGGCTGTATACCAATTCAAGGAAAACAGGTACATGAAACCGCTTTACCGTTTCGATGAGGCAATGAGCTTATCGGACTACAAGCGTAACTATTGGCTCAAATCAATTCAGAATAAAGTTGATTTTTGTATCCGTAACCTTGACGATAAGGAAAAGAAAACCGAGATAAGGAATGCGCTGGAGCTGATTAGGAATGAGTTAATAAAGGAAATGACTGCTGCCAGAGCCTCGCATCTTATTTTTAGCAAGTACACCATGCTAACCCCGGATGAGGTAAACGCTGATATTCTTAAAGAGCTTAACGATTTTCTTGAACAGCTCCGTAAGCACTACGTTAAGCTATATAATAAAGCAAGTGCGGAAAAGGATAGATATATTACAACTTTCCAGAACAGCCAACCCAACGGACAGCAGCTGTTTGTAGAGCTAAAAAGGCGTTACCACAACGAAAGCTTAAGTGAGTTTGTACGAAACTCAGGCGAGGTTGAACGAATCATTGAGTATAAAAATCAACTAATCCAAAAGATTGACCCCATATACCAGTTCCCCGAATCAAAATTCCTGCGGGCACACTTTTACGCCCCGGTAAAACCATTCTTTGGAAACTATTTCGGCACTATGTGGGTTAATGTAATTGTGATTTGGATATCGAGCATTCTGATGTACTTGGTACTTTATTACCGGCTCCTTAAACGTTTCCTTGAGTGGTTGGAAAGCATGGGAGGGGAAACCGAGAGTTAATGAACCTGATATAAAAAGGGGCAACTTATATTGCCCCTTCTTTTTTAAACAAAAACCTTATTAATCCACTATTTGAATCATCTTAAAGGGAACTTTAATAATCGACTCGTAATCCTCCCCTGCTTCAAGCATGTCCTCATCGTCCTCCTCATAGTACCAGTTGATAATTACATCCTTCTTGTTTTTCTTTAAAACCTCAAGCTTTTTAAAAACATCAAGAACACACTTAGATGAGGAAGTATTGAAATACTCCAGCTGCACGTTAACAACTGTATTTGGCTGGGGATTTTTTATATATTCATCGAGCCATTCCACAACAGGGCGATAGAATTCAATTGAATTCTCAGGGATCGATCGTCCCTTTATTTCAATTACTCCGGTGCTAGGGTTAAGTATAACTGTCGGAGTTTTTGGCGTTCCCTCAATGTTCAGTAATTCCATAATATTGTAGTTTTAATTATTCACTTATCAATACACTCAAATTAAAAAAAGAGTACTCATCGTTATAGGGAGTAAACTCATAATTCAACCTATTACCCGTTTTCCTGGCAATATCAATAAGACCTAAGCCACCCCCACCTTTTTCGGAAAACGTCTGATTATTCAGAACAAATTTATAAAATTCTTTCAACTCTTCCTTTGAGAGGGAATTAATCTTGTCGATTTTTTCTTTAAGGAGATTACTTTTTTTATCGTTACGTACAAGGTTCCCGGTGGCAATTCTGTACCCATCGTTTGTTTTGGAAAGGATAAATGCACCAATTTTTGGCTCATTCTCTGAGAGCGATACTTTATCAATGTGATGAAATAGATTTTGGAGGCACTCCACCATTACATTGTAAAGTTTTTTCCGAACCAAATTTTCAAGCATCTCGTGCGATAGTCTTGCTTCAACCAATCCAAGTGTATCGGCAATGATATTTGCATTGATCTCACCTTTATAGGCTACAATCACATCACCACTATGCATCTTGGCATAGCATTTTGAAATAAACTCGCTCATAGAATGGTTTGTACTTGATTCAAGCAATGCCTATGTAATTTATATTTAAACAAATATAATAAAATTTTAACTGATTCATGCAAGAATGTACGCACGATTTTTAAACAAAAAAAGCCGTATTTAAATACGGCTTAGCTCTGCTTTGATTTTAAACTTCCCTTATACATTGAAAATCGCTGGTACTTACACTCCAAAGCTCCATTGAGTAAGTTGATTTTTTTTGAGGGACGAAGTCCAAAGCTTTTGAGCGCCTCCTGGTTTGAACTTATTATCCAAACATCGTACCCTGCATACTTATTTTTAAAAACATCGGAGAGCTGCTTATAGAAATTTTCAATCTGCTCCTTCTTTAGCCTTTCGCCGTAAGGTGGGTTGGTTATAACAATCCCCTTCTCCACCTTTGGAGGATTATAATCGAAAATAGAGGCAGCCCCCAAATCGATTTTTTTATGTAACCCTGATTCTTTGATATTTTCCATGGCCGAGGCAATAGCCTGCTTTGATATGTCGCGGCCTAATATAAGGTACTCAAAATCGCGCTCCCTGCTGTCGTCGTTATAAATGGATTGCAGAAGCTGCTCATCAAAGTCGAGCCAGTTCTCAAACCCGAAATGCTGGCGGAAGATACCCGGAGCAATACCATAGGCAATAAGCGCCGCTTCAATTAGAATGGTGCCAGAACCACACATGGGGTCGATAAATACGGAATCGCCATTCCAACCCGAAAGTTTTATAAGCCCGGCAGCGAGAACCTCGTTAATTGGAGCTACATCCTGTGCCACCCGGTACCCTCGCCTGTGCAACGACTCGCCCGATGAATCGAGCGATACGGTGCATACATCGTTATTCACATGGATATGAAAGGTGATGTGAGGTTTCTTGGGATCGACAAAAGGGCGTTTGCCAAACCTATCGCGGAACTGGTCGGCTATTGCATCCTTCAACTTTAACGCAATGTACCGTGAATGTGGGAATAACTCCGAATTTACCACACTCTCCACGGCAAATTTGTGGGAAAGTTCCATTACTGAAGTCCAATCGAACTTACGGGCATTCCCATATAACTCATCAATTGTACGGGCATTGAAAACATAAATAGGCTTTAAAACTCGCAGGGCGGTTCGTAGCCAAAAATTTGATTTATAGAGAGTTTCCTTGGTTCCGATGTAGGAAACTGAACGGCAACCAACCTCAATGTTTTCAGCGCTAATTTCCTTAAGCTCTTCGGCCAATACTTCTTCCAAACCCTGAAGGGTTTTGGCTACCATTTGAAATTTCTCGGTCATGACAAAAACTATCTACTTCTTGGGTTTTGCTTTAGTTACCAAAGGTTTTCCATCCTGGGTTCTATTTGAAAATGCTGTGAGGATTTTCTCGGCATTAGTAAACGGCACTGTGATAAAGGAAAAGTCATCGCGAACCAGTATATCGTCGATATTCCTATCGGGTATTTTTACCTCCTTGCGGATGAACTCTGAAATCTTCCTGGGAGTCATACCGTCCTTTTTGCCAAGTCCAATAAACAAACGGGTTGTTCCTTTGGTATCGACACGGAAGGTTCTTATTTCAGTGTAGCTCGACACATCGAGCTGGCTTTTAAAGGCAAGCTTTAGCAGGGCTGCAAGTGCCACTTCGGGGCTGTTAGTTTCAATAAGATCATCAGCCATTCCAAGGTAATCCATGTAATTGCCCTGGTTTATAATTTCAAACAACTCTTCTTTAATCTTCTCGCGCTTAACTGCCACAATATCCTCAGCCGTTGGGAGCAACTCTTTCCGAATATTAACCTTTGTGGCTTTCTGGAAATAGTTCAGCTTACGGTATTCCTCGGTCGAAACAAATGTAATGGCTGTTCCTTGCTTTCCGGCACGTCCGGTACGTCCTATGCGGTGAATGTATGATTCGGGATCCTGTGGGAGGCTGTAGTTAATTACATGGGTTAAATCAACAATGTCTATACCCCTTGCAGCCACATCGGTAGCAATAAGAATATTTATTTGCTTTTTACGGAAACGAATCAAGGTTTTTTCACGCTGTGCTTGCGAAATTTCACCATGTAATCCCTCAGCAGCATAACCCCGTTCAATTAGCTTTCCGGTAACTACATCCACATCGTTGCGGGTACGACAGAACACCAGCCCGTAAAATTCAGGTTCAATATCAATAATACGGGTAAGCGCATCAAACTTATCGCCTTCACGAACCTCAAAGTAAATCTGATCCGTTAAACCAGTGGTGGGTTTTGCTTTGTCAACCTCAAACCGCTTAGGCTCCTTCATGTAATTTTTGGCCAACTTCACAATACGATCGGGCATTGTGGCCGAGAATAGCAGCACCCTTTTCTCCTTAGGGGTGTGACGTATAATCTCCTCAATATCTTCAATAAAGCCCATGTTGAGCATTTCATCAGCCTCGTCGAGCACGAAAATCAGGAGTTGGCTAAAGTCGAGATCGCCACGGTTGATTAGGTCGAGAATGCGACCGGGTGTACCAACCACCACGTCAACTCCTTTTTTAATACGGCGCTGTTGCTCCGAGATTGATTGTCCACCGTAAACAGCGGTAATGATAATTCGCTTATCGGCAAGCGACAGCATCTCGTCGCAAACCTGAAGTGCGAGTTCGCGGGTTGGCACAAGAACTAATGCCTTTATTCCCTTGGGTTGACCATCGAGTAAATCGATTATTGGTAAGCCAAAGGCTGCTGTTTTACCGGTACCTGTTTGAGCCTGGGCTATTATATCGCAGCTTTCATTCAGCAATACCGGAATGGTTATTTTCTGGATAGGCGATGGTTGCTCAAAACCCTTTTTCTTAATTGCTAGAAGGGCTTTTTCCGATAAACCCAACTGCCTGAATTCATTATTTATCTCCATAACATTATTTATTGGTCAAAAGACGACCTGTGAAAAGTATTAAAAACACCTAGATTAAAAAAACTGAAAAAATTATTGTACTAAATGCTTATATCGAGTCCAATTTTTAATTACCTCAAGGCTTTTGATGAACGATTCATTGCGCTCATTGGTAACCTGATAATAAAAACCTGAACCAAAAAGCGATTGGGCAAACAAACCTTTTAGCTGGAGTTTCAGTTCAGCTTTGGAGGTTTGAATACCAGTGTTATCGCGTGCTATTTGCCGGGACTCGGCATAGGTAAAGAGTTCTTCCAGTATCGTGTCGGTAACCTCAAAGTTTTTGTTGAAGGCTTCAAACTTTGAATATTTCTTCTTAAGCAATTCGCGGTTAGCATCAACCCATGTTAGGGCAAACTGATTAATTATACCCGAACGAACAAGTTTACCATAGTAATCAGAGTAGTAGGCTGTATCGAGTGGAACAAAAACATCGGGCATTATTCCACCACCACCATAAACAACCTTCTTTTTAACCAGGGTGGTGTACTTAAGGGAGTCGGGGAAATGGACACTATCCTGATTAAAAAGTTCACCGTTATAATACCTTTTTTCCAAATCGGAGTAGTAATCCTTTACATCACCCATTTTGTATGGTTTCTGGATGGCTCGGCCAGTAGGAGTAAAGTATTTGGCCACGGTTAACCGGATCATAGAGCCATCGGGCAAGGGGAGCTGATTCTGGACAAGTCCTTTGCCAAAAGTTCTGCGACCAACAACTATACCACGATCCCAGTCCTGAATTGCACCAGCAAGAATCTCGCTTGCCGAGGCTGAACCCTCGTCGGTTATTATCACAAGCCGGCCCTTAAATGGCTTACGGCCTCGGAAGTGTGAGAAGTAGTCCGTTCTGGGGCTATTTCTACCCTGAGTATAAACCACTAACTTTCCGGGTTCCAAAACGTAACTAGCCAACTCGTATGCCGAATTAAGGAATCCTCCTCCGTTATTTCTTAAATCGATTATTAAGTCGACCATTTTCTCCTTCTCAAGTTTCTCCAAAGCCTCAACGAACTCTTGTTCGGTTGTAGCAGCAAATCGATTTATTTTGATATACCCAATACTCGGGCGAGCCATGTATGCAGCATCAATACTGTATATGGGAATTTTATCGCGGATTATGGTGAAATCGAGTAACTGGGAAAAGCCCTTACGTAAAATTTTCACATCAACCCTAGTGCCTTTGGGGCCTCTAAGCAACTTATGCACATCGGGGATTTTTAGCCCGATATTGGTTATTGGCTTTCCGTCAATTTTAACAATCCTATCGCCGGCCATAATGCCAACACGCTCCGATGGGCCACCGGAAATGGGATTAACCACTATTAAGGTATCGTTTAGAATATTGAACTCAACACCAATACCTTCAAAGTTTCCCTCAAGGGGTTCGTTCATGGCCTGAACATCTTCCTTTGAGATATAAATTGAGTGGGGGTCGAGCTGTCCCAGTATTTCAATTATGGCATCGTCAACCAGCTGATTTACGTTGATGGTATCAACGTAGTTTCCTGATAAATACTGTATAAAGCGAACAAACTTATAAGCGCTAAAACTAGAATTGTTTTGAGCACCTGCCGAGAGAAACAGGGCAAAAACCAAAAGAAAAAATGACATTAGTTTTTTCATACACAATATAAAAATTTTACTCCCACTCAATAGTGGCAGGGGGTTTGGAACTAATATCGTAAACCACTCTATTAATGCCTTTTACCTTATTAATAATCTCGTTTGAAAGACGAGCTAGGAATTCGTGGGGGAAATGGAACCAATCGGCGGTCATACCATCGGTAGAGGTAACAGCACGTAGGGCTACCACAAATTCGTATGTACGCTCATCGCCCATTACTCCTACCGACTGGACAGGAAGTAGAATGGCACCGGCTTGCCAAATTTTTTCGTGCAGTCCTGCTTCACGTAATCCCTGGATATAAATACTATCGGCCTCCTGGAGAAGTTTTACCTTATCGGGGGTAACCTCACCCAGTATTCTTATCCCAAGGCCTGGGCCCGGGAAAGGGTGGCGGTTAAGAATACCACCTGGCAAGCCCAACTCCTTACCCACCCTGCGAACCTCATCCTTAAAAAGTAGGCGCAATGGCTCTACTACCTTAAGGTTCATTTTCTCAGGCAATCCTCCCACGTTATGATGCGACTTTATGGTTGCCGAAGGGCCAATAACCGAAACCGATTCAATAACGTCGGGATAAATAGTGCCTTGGGCAAGCCACTTTACATCCTTTATCTTGTGGGCCTCTTCATCAAAAACCTCAATGAATATTCGCCCTATAATTTTACGTTTTTGTTCGGGATCGGTAACCCCTTTGAGCTCACTGTAAAACTTTTGGCTGGCATCAATCCCAATTACATTGAGACCCAGGTTCTGATACGACTCCAACACCTGAGAGAACTCATTCTTACGAAGCAATCCGTTATCGACAAAAATACAGGTAAGGTTAGCGCCAATGGCCTTATGTAGCAGCATGGCTGCTACCGACGAGTCAACTCCACCCGATAAACCAAGAATTACCCTATCGTTCCCTATTTGTTCCCTGAGCTTTGAAACGGTTTCGTCGATAAACGAAGCAGGTGTCCAGTCCTGATTGCAACCACAAATATCAACTACAAAATTCTTCAGAAGCCTTGCTCCCTCAACGCTATGGTAAACTTCAGGATGGAACTGTATTCCGTAGGTTTGCTCACCAATTACGCTAAAAGCGCCAACTTTAACATCGGCGGTGCTGGCAACAACCTTAAAGTTTTCGGGAATCTTTGCTATTGTATCACCATGTGACATCCAAACCTGCGATTTTGCTGACAAGCTTGTGAATAAGGGGCAATTGCTGTCAACAACCTCAAGGGTTGCACGGCCATACTCCCTTATTGCCGAAGGCAAAACCTTTCCACCATTTGTATGCGACAATAGCTGTGCGCCGTAGCAAATCCCCAGCAAAGGGAACCTTCCTCTTATTGCGGACAAGTCGGGCATAGGAGCATTCTCATCCCTTACGGAAAATGGGCTGCCAGAAAGGATTACACCTTTCACCGTGTTGTCGAGGCTTGGAATTTTATTAAAGGGATGAATCTCGCAGTAAACGTTGAACTCTCTAATTCGTCGAGCAATTAATTGGGTGTACTGAGACCCAAAATCGAGTATCAAAATTTTTTGATGCATGGTAATTACAAACACTTTGAATTGCAAAGGTAAGAAAATAGAACAAATTAATGGCCGATTTGCTCGCAGGTTTTATTATTTATGATTAAATAGCTCAAATAATTGATTAATAGGTTGATTTTGGTTCAACCGAGAATGTGTTGCCGTCGTTGACAATTTCTGTAAGCGGAAATATTTCCTCTGCTTCCTTGAGCAAATCCTTTTCATTTTTGTACCGCGATGAGAAATGCCCAATTATCAATTTCCCAACGCCTGCCTTAAAGGCAACAGTTGCTGCTTGTTTTGCGGTACTATGGCCGGTCAACCGGGCAAGCTTTAAGTGTGAGTGCAGAAAGGTGGCCTCGTGGTAAAGTAAGTCAACATTTTTCACCAATCCAACAAGCCTTTCGCTGTAAAGTGTATCGGAACAATAGGCATATGAACGTGGTAAGCTTGCAATATAGGTAAATTCCGAGTTTGGGATTACCTCACCCTTTGGGGTAATGTAGTCCGAACCATTCTTTATTTCAACAATTTCCGAGAGCGAAAGGTTATACTTAGCAATTAACTCTTTCCGAATATTTAGTGGCTTAGGTGCCTCACGGAATAGGTATCCCACTGCAGGAACACGATGGCGTAAGGGTAAAGTTGACACTACTACATGCCTATCGGTATAAATCTGTTCAACCTTAAAGGGATCAACAACGTGGTAAATGACCTTAAATGACATCTGGTCAGTAAAGTAGTCGATATTTTTATAGAATATATCCTCAAAATCGGTTACGCCGTAAACATGTAAATCGGCTTTGCGCCCTAAAAGATTGAAGGTTGAAATTAACCCGAATATGCCTAGCACATGGTCGCCATGGGAATGGGTAAGAAAGATATGGTTGATGCGGTTTATTGGGAGCTTAAACCTGCGAAGTTGGATTTGGGTGCCCTCGCCGCAATCAATTAAAAACAACCGCTCATGTACATTGAGCACATGAGCGGATGGAAAACGTTTAGATGTAGGTAATGCTGAACTACTACCCAAAATGGTAACTGAAAAAGTCACTTTTTGGCTTCGTTTTCGGCCTTTTCAATAATTTGCACTGCCTCATCCTTTGAATAGGCAATATTAAGCACTGTATCGAGTTGCGAAATGGTAATTAAACGTTCAACGGCATCGGTAAGGCCAGTAAGAACAAATGTGCCACCGGCATTCTTACAAAGTCTATTTGCAACCAGAATAGCACTTAACCCTGAAGAATCGCAGTAACGGCAACTGCTCAGATCGAGTACAATGTTTTGTTCACCATTGCCCGAGATTAAAACTAACTCAGACTTTAAGTTGGGTGCAATATTGGTATCAAGTTTTTCCTCAAGCACCTCTATCTGGGTGAACTTCTCGAATTTCTGAATTTTGAATTCCATCTTCATTCAGGATTAAATGGTTAAACATTCGCAACTCAAATACTACTCTTCACTCTTGGCATCAGATTTTTTCTGATTTGCCTCGAATTCGGATTTCAAAGCTTGCAGCTCAGAAATATCCCCTAAGGTAGTCTTTTCTATGTTAGAATTCAACTTTTTTACAACTTTTTGTGTGGAGGAGGCCTTAGATTTTTTTTCTACCTTCTCTTCAACCTTCTTCTCATCCTCAAAAGTACGGCTGTGCGAAACGATTATACGTTTAGCGCTCTTGTTGAATTCAAGAACCTTAAAGGGTAGTTTCTCGTCGACCTTAGCAGTTGAACCATCTTCCTTAACTAAGTGCTTAGGAGTAGCAAAACCTTCAACACCATATGGTAAGGCAATTACAGCGCCTTTGTCGAAAATTTCAACTATTGTTCCTTCATGAACTGAGTCAACGGTGAAAATGGTCTCAAAAACATCCCAGGGGTTTTCCTCAAGCTGCTTGTGGCCAAGACTTAAGCGACGGTTTTCCTTGTCGATTTCAAGAACAACAACCTCAATTTCATCGCCAATGTTGGTAAATTCAGCGGGATGCTTAATCTTCTTGGTCCAGCTAAGGTCAGAAATGTGGATTAAGCCATCAACACCTTCCTCTAACTCAACAAATACACCAAAAGTAGTGAAATTGCGAACTCTTGCCTTATGCTTGGAGTTAACAGGGTACTTCTCTTCAATGCTTGTCCAGGGATCTGGTTTAAGCTGTTTGATACCGAGCGACATCTTGCGCTCATCACGATCGAGGGTTAGGACAACAGCTTCAACTTCGTCTCCTACATTGAGGAACTCCTGTGCGCTGCGTAGGTGCTGGCTCCACGACATTTCAGAAACGTGAATTAAGCCCTCAACGCCTGGGGCGATCTCAACGAATGCACCATAGTCGGCAATAACAACCACCTTACCTTTAACCTTGTCGCCAACCTTAAGGTTTGGATCGAGCGAATCCCAAGGGTGTGGAGTAAGCTGCTTGAGACCAAGTGCAATGCGTTTCTTATCGTCGTCGAAATCGAGAATAACCACATTCAGCTTCTGATCGAGCTGAACAACCTCTTCGGGGTGGTTAATGCGACCCCACGAAAGGTCAGTGATGTGAATAAGTCCGTCTACGCCACCAAGGTCGATGAATACACCATAGCTGGTAATATTTTTAACGGTTCCCTCAAGAACCTGACCCTTTTCGAGCTTAGCAATAATATCTTTCTTTTGCTGTTCGAGTTCTTCCTCAATAAGCGCCTTGTGCGATACTACAACATTCTTGTACTCGTGGTTGATCTTTACTACCTTGAACTCCATTACCTTTCCTACAAATACGTCGTAGTCGCGGATAGGTTTAACATCAATTTGCGAACCGGGGAGGAATGCTTCAATTCCGAATACATCCACAATCATACCGCCCTTAGTGCGGCACTTGATGTAACCCTTAATAATTTCATTTTTATCAAAGGCCTCGTTAACACGTTCCCACGAACGCATTACACGGGCTTTCTTGTGCGATAGCACAAGTTGGCCTTTTTTATCCTCGGAGCTTTCTACGTAAACCTCAACCTTATCGCCAACCTTCAAATCGGGGTTGTAACGGAATTCGCTGATGCTTATTACCCCTTCGGACTTGTAGCCAATGTTTACAAAAACTTCACGTTTTGTGATGGCAACTACAGTGCCTTCAATAACCTCATTCTCGGCTACGGTTGAAAGGGTTTGGTCGTAAACTTTTTCAAGTTCTTCACGCTGGTTTTGATCATAGGCATGATCGTCAGCGTAGGATGTCCAATCAAAATCGGGAATCCCTGCTTCTTGATTTTTTAAGGCCTCTTTGGCCATTTCGTCATTCATTGTCATTAACTCTCAGATTGTTAATTTGTTAGACATTATTTATAGATAAAATTCAACTTGCAAAAATACATAACTTTCTAAAACAAAATCAAATTTACCCAATTATTTTCAAAAGCATATCAACAAATTTGGGTGATTTATATCAGATTTAGCCTAAATAGATTACTTTTGGTAAAGTAAATGCTTTTAAACATGCGAAAACGAGTATTGGTAACGGGTGGTGCAGGCTTTATTGGTTCACACCTTTGTGAGCGGTTGCTATCCGAAGGTAACGAAGTGATTTGCCTCGATAACTACTTCAGCGGAAACAAGCAGAACATAGTTCATTTGCTGGCTAACCCATACTTTGAGCTGGTAAGGCACGATGTTACTGTCCCCTACTACGCCGAGGTTGACGAGATTTATAATCTGGCCTGCCCGGCCTCGCCAATATACTACCAGCAAAATCCCATAAAAACCATTAAAACATCGGTGATGGGTGCAATAAACATGTTGGGACTTGCCAAGCGTGTGAAAGCAAAAATATTGCAGGCATCAACCAGCGAGATTTACGGCGACCCTGAGATACACCCCCAACCAGAGCATTACTGGGGCAATGTAAACCCCATTGGGCCAAGGGCCTGTTACGATGAGGGCAAACGCTGCGCCGAAACCCTTTTTGTTAACTATCACATGCAAAATAATGTAAATATTAAAATTGCTCGTATTTTCAACACCTACGGCCCAAGAATGAGCCTTACCGATGGCAGGGTTATATCAAACTTTATTGTGCAAGCCCTTACAAACCAAAACATCACCATTTATGGCGATGGCTCTCAAACCCGCAGCTTCATGTATATTAATGACCTTATTGACGCCCTGATAATGCTGATGAATACCCCTGATAATGTAACAAGCCCTGTGAACATCGGCAACCCCGAAGAGTATAGAATTATTGATTTGGCTAATAAAATTGTAGAGTTCACAGGAAGCAAATCGGTAGTAACCTTCAAACCCACCCCACCCGATGATCCAAAGCAACGTAAACCTGATATCGAAAATGCGAACAAAATTCTACCAATGTGGAAACCCATGGTAAACATAGATACAGGACTGAGAAAAACCATTGAATATTTTAAACAACAGCTATAAACTGTTTTGGTTAAAGAAAGCCCAATACCTAACTTTGTGGGTCATTAAAAGTGAAATGATAATCAACCTGAAATAAACAAAACCATAACCAATGAAAGGAATAATCTTAGCAGGGGGAGCAGGAACACGTCTTTACCCCATCACAAAAAGCATTTCAAAGCAAATCATCCCCATTTACGATAAACCAATGATATACTACCCCCTGTCGGTGCTAATGCTGGCCGGAATTAGGGAAATACTAATAATATCAACCCCAAAAGATATTCACTTATACCAAGACCTTTTTGGCGATGGCTCACAGTTGGGTTTAAATATTCAGTATGCCATACAGCCATCACCCGATGGTTTAGCTCAAGCTTTTATCATTGGTGAAGATTTTATTGGCAACGACAGCGTGTGCCTAATACTTGGCGACAATATCTTTTATGGTGGTAACCTTAGCGAACTGCTAAAGGAAAGCGCAAAACTTAATGATGGAGCTATTGTTTTCGGATACTACATTAATGACCCCCACCGTTATGGAGTTGCTGAGTTTGATGAAACCGG
Organism: Bacteroidales bacterium; assembly: GCA_011045955.1. GTDB lineage: Bacteria > Bacteroidota > Bacteroidia > Bacteroidales > Tenuifilaceae > Tenuifilum. Next base: position 20,261 of record DSBV01000034.1, read on the forward strand.
TAAGGTAATTAGCTTAGAGGAAAAACCTGAGAATCCAAAATCAAACTTTGCCGTTACAGGTCTTTACTTTTACAGCAACGACGTGGTTGTAAAGGCAAAATCGCTCAAACCGTCGCCAAGGGGTGAACTTGAAATAACCGACCTGAACAGGTTATACCTGAACGAGGGACGGTTAAACCTAAAAATCATGGGGCGAGGCATGGCCTGGCTCGATACCGGAACCCACGAGAGCCTTCTTCAGGCATCAAATTTTATTCAAACCATTGAGGATAGGCAAGGTTTGAAAATTGCATGCCTTGAAGAAATTGCCTTCCGCAACGGATTTATTTCAAAGGATCAGCTCCTAAAACTTGCTGAAACCCTTGCAAAAAACCAGTACGGCCAATACCTTTACAGAATTGCTAACGAAAAAGTTTACCTTTAAAATAATACCGTATGACTATTGAACCATCCCAAATTCCTGAAGTATTAATTATTAAACCTAAGATTTTTACTGACCACAGGGGTTACTTTCTTGAAAGCTATAATGCAGAAACCTTTAAGAGATTAGGAATAACAATTAATTTTGTTCAGGATAACGAGTCATACTCAAGGAAAGGCGTAATACGTGGGTTGCATTACCAGCTATCGCCATACGCTCAAACCAAACTGGTAAGGGTGGTAAGCGGTAGAATATTCGATGTGGCCGTTGATATCCGCAAGAATTCGCCCACCTTTGGGCAATGGGTTGGTATTGAACTATCCGATGAGAACAAGAATCAACTTTTAATACCAAAGGGGTTTGCACACGGTTTTGCCGTGCTGAGCGATTATGCCATTGTGAATTACAAATGCGATGAATACTACAAACCCGAAGCCGACAGGGGAATTCGCTACAGTGACCCCGAAATTGGAGTTGATTGGCATGTTTCGACTGAACAAGCCATTGTATCGGCTAAGGATAATGTCCACCCGGCACTAAAAGATGCCGAACTTAACTTTGTTTTTGGTTCAACATACTAATTAACCATGAGAGTTCTTATTACCGGATCAAACGGTCAACTAGGGAGGGCTATTAAAAAGGAATCCCAGAATTTTGAGTCCTTAAAGCTTTACTTCACTGATATTGAGGAAACCGATATCTGCAGTAAAGAATCGGTTAAAGCAGCCTTTGAAAAGTATACGCCAAATATAGTGGTTAACTGTGCTGCATACACAGCAGTGGATAGTGCTGAAGATGAAAGGGAGAACGCCTATGCGCTCAATGCCCAAGCGCCTGCCAACCTGGCTGAACAATGTGTAACAAAGAATATCAAGTTAATACACATTTCGACCGATTATGTTTTCGATGGCAAGGGCAATACACCTTACTTGGAAACCGATAAGGTAAACCCACTCTCGGTTTACGGCCAAAGTAAGCTTAAAGGCGAGGAACTTGCTATGGCTATTGGTAATACCATGGTAATCAGAACATCGTGGCTATACTCGGCTTACGGGAACAACTTCATGAAATCCATTCTAAAATACGGACAGGAGCGCCCGGAACTTAGAGTAGTATTTGACCAAACTGGAACCCCTACGCTTGCCAACGACCTTGCCATTGCCATTCTTCAAATCGTTCAAAAAACGGATAAGCTGTTTGTTCCTGAAATTTTTCATTTCTCAAACCAAGGGGTTTGCAGCTGGTTCGATTTTGCATACGAGATCATCAAGCAGGCTGGGTTAAGCACAAAAATTATTCCCATTACAACAAATGAATACCCAACCAAGGCTATTCGTCCCCAGTATAGTGTGCTGAATAAGCAAAAAATCAGTAACTTGCTGGAAATGGGAATACCCCACTGGAGACAAAGCTTAGTGAAATGCTTACAGGAATATTTAAGGTAAAACACTAAAAAATACTACAATATGGTTGAAAAGGAAATAATGGAAAAAGCCAAGCAATGGCTTAATCCACCTTTCGATGAGGAAACCAGAGTAAAAGTAGCTCAGCTGATAGAGCAAGACCCCAAGGAGCTCACCGAATCGTTTTACTGCGATTTGGAGTTTGGTACCGGAGGTTTGCGCGGCATTATGGGCGTTGGCACAAATAGAATGAATATTTACACAGTTGGCATGGCCACTCAGGGCTTATGTAACTACCTGAAAACGAATTTTAAGCATCTGCCTGAAATACGAGCTGCAATTGCACACGACTCACGCAACAATAGCACCCTATTTGCCAATGTGGCAGCACAGGTTCTTAGTGCCAACGGAATAAAAGTTTACCTGTTCGACGCCCTGAGGCCAACCCCTGAGTTAAGTTTCGCAATTAGAACGTTCAAGTGCCAGTGTGGTGTTGTAGTAACTGCATCGCACAACCCCAAAGAATACAACGGATATAAGGTTTACTGGGAGGATGGCGGACAAATTGTTCCACCCCACGACAAGGGAATAATCAATGAAGTTAAGAAGATTTCAAGCATTGAGCAGGTTAGCTTCAAGGGCAACGACAGCTTGATTGTTAAAATTGGTAAAGAGATTGATGAAATCTACCTGAACACCCTTTCAACACTATCGCTATCGCCCGATATTATTGAAAAGTATAGCGATATGCCCATTGTTTACACCCCAATTCACGGAACTGGCGTAAACATAGTACCCATGGCACTCCGGAAGTTCGGTTTTAAGAACATTATTACAGTTGATGAGCAATGCGTGGTTGATGGTGATTTTCCTACGGTTGAATCGCCTAATCCCGAAGAACGTGCCACTATGCAAATGGCAATTGACAAAGCCATTGCAACAAATGCCGAGATAGCTATGGCCACCGACCCCGATGCCGACCGGGTGGGAATAGGTATCCGAAAACCCAATGGCGAGTTTATCCTGCTCAACGGCAACCAAGCAGCTTCAATTCTTATTTATTACATACTCAAAAAATGGCATGAACATAACCGCATTAACGGCAATGAGTTTGTGGTTAAAACAATTGTAACTACTGATCTAATTAGTTCTATTGCTCATGGATTTGGGGTTGATTGCTACGAGGTGCTAACCGGATTCAAGTATATTGCCGAGAAAATTCGTGAATACGAAGGTATTAAAAAATTTATTGCCGGAGGAGAGGAAAGTTACGGTTACCTGTATGGCGATTTTGTACGCGATAAGGATGCGGTAATCAGTTGCGCCTTGTTCGCCGAGATTACGGCTTGGGTTAAAAGCCAGAACAAAACCCTATACGATATTTTGAGCGATATTTACAGGGAACATGGCCTGTACAAGGAGCATTTGATTTCACTTACCCGTAAGGGAATAGATGGCTTAGCAGAGATTAAAGCGATGATGGAAGCATTTCGCAGTAAACCACCACAAACCATTGGCGGTTCAAAGGTAACATCCATTATCGACTATCAAAATCAAGTTTTCGTAGATGTTCATACCGGAAAGGAAAAGCCTACCAACCAGCCAAAATCCGATGTAATGCAGTTCATCACTGCCGATGGCACTAAGATATCGGTTCGTCCTTCAGGTACTGAACCCAAAATCAAGTTCTACCTTAGCGTGAAAGACAATATGGATGCCAGCGATAACATTGATACGGCATTGGAGAAACTTGATAAAAGAATTGAAGCCATTGTAGCTGAGCTAAACCTGAAATAGCCATGAAATCGTATCGCAAAGAGCTTTGGTTCGAAACACGGAATAGGCGTGAGTATATCAACATTACTCGCGATGTTGAAATTTGCCTTACCGAAAGTGGCATCAAGGAAGGACTATGCCTGGTGAATGCCATGCACATTACATCGAGTGTATTCATTAATGACGATGAGAGCGGATTGCACCACGATTTTGAGGTATGGCTCGAGAAGCTTGCACCCGAAAAACCTTACTCACAGTATAAACACAATGGTTTTGAGGATAATGCCGATGCCCACCTTAAACGAACCATTATGGGACGCGAAGTGGTTGTCGCTGTTACCAACGGCAAACTCGATTTTGGTCCCTGGGAGCAGATTTTCTACGGTGAATTCGATGGCAAACGTCGAAAAAGAGTTCTGGTTAAGATTATTGGTGAATAGTTAAAAGGCAGTTAGTAAATGACAGCCTTCGTTATTTCTTATAAGGGTTTGGTGATTTTCTTAAGCCATTTTTCATGCTCTGTTGCCAGGTGTGGCGACAACTTTAAGTAAACCAGCTGATGGTAATGATTTAACCATTCTCGCTCCTGAACGGTTAACATATCAAGGTCAATGGCATTGGTATCAATTGGACAGAGGGTAAGAGTTTCGAAACGCAGAAATGATCCAAAATCGTTGGTTTCATCATCAACACATACGACCAGGTTCTCAATCCTTATACCATAAGCATTGGGCCTGTAAAGGCCAGGCTCATTGGACATAACCATGCCGGGCTCAATGGGAAGATGATTTTCCGGTCGTATCTGTTGAGGCCCTTCATGAACGTTCAAAAAGTAACCAACACCATGGCCTGTTCCATGTCCATAGTTCAAACCTTGGCTCCACAATGCCATACGGGCGAAGGTGTCGAGTTGAGAGCCTCGCGTTCCTTTGGGAAATCGGGCCATAGAAAGGCGTATCATTCCCAGCAAAACCAAGGTATAATCGCGTTTTTCTTCAGCGGTTGGTTTGCCCAGATGAATGGTACGGGTAATATCAGTAGTGCCGGTAAGGTACTGCCCACCGGAATCTACTAACAGAAAACCTTCGGGTTTTACAATATAATTAGTTTCGGGGGTTGCGCTGTAATGCACAATAGCTGCATGATCGGCATATCCTACAATACTTCCAAAACTCTCACTGACAAAATTCTTCCGTTTGCTCCTGAATTCCAATAGCTTTTTGGCAACAATAATCTCTGTAACTTTACCCGATGTAACATTCTGTTCCAACCAGTACAGGAATTCAACCATGGCAATACCATCCTGCACCATCGCATCGCTAATGCCTTCAACCTCAACAGGCTGTTTTCTTGCCTTGATCAGGGTTGCCAAACCGGTTGTTTCAATAATTTTAATGTTACTGGGTATTGTAGAGTAAATGGAGTAGTTAACCTTGGCAGGGTCTAATACCAGTACATCCTTCTTTTTAAGTTTGGCTAACTTGTCGAATATTTTATTGTAAGGCTTCACAGCGACCTGCTCATTGGTAAGGAATTGCAGAACCTCATCGGTTAGCTTGTTTTCATCAACATATAGCGTTGCTTTATCATCATCAACTAATGCGTATGCAAGGAAAACAGGATTATACAAAATATCGGATCCCCTAAGATTAAATGTCCAGCATATCTCATCGAGCGCGCACATCAGGTAAGCTGTAGCGTTTCGAACCATCAACTCCTTCCTTATTCTTCCCAGTTTCTCCTGTACCGAAACCTTGGCGAACTCAGCGGGATGAATAAAAACCTTTTGCTGTGGTACTGGAGGCCTATCGTCCCATATTTTACAAACTAAATCGATATCAAACCTAACCTTGAACTTTTTTTCATTTAAGTTTTCGCTAAGGGCTCTTTGGTTTGAAAGGGAGATTAGCAACCCATTGCAAGCAACTGTAGAGTTTTGCTTGATGTTAAGCGCCAACCACGATTGAATGTCGGGTGTTTCGGGCATGCCAATTTTACACAGTTCGATGCCAGAGTCGCGCAGTTGCATTTCGGCCTGGATAAAATACCTTGAGTCAGTCCACAAGGCTGCGTTTTCCTGGGTAACCACTAAGGTGCCAGCAGAACCTGTAAACCCCGACAGCCATTCGCGCTCCTTCCAGTAGTCGGGAATATACTCACTAAGATGTGGATCGCTATGGTGAACAATGTAGGCATCTACATCAGCCTTTTTCATTTGTTTTCGGAGTAGGCTTAATCTCTCCTGAGTGGTTAAAGTCATATCTTTTTTAGATTAAACACGGAATGAGTTACAAAAATAGTATAATGCAATGATTCAGGCTAAATACATTTCGAAAACATGATGTAAAATGTTAGGGTCAATAGGTTTTGTGATGTAACCATTACATCCGGCCGCCTGAGCTTTTAGTCGCTCCTGGGGTGCGGAGAAGGCCGTTTGGGCCACAACAGGAATGGCTGGATTAACTTGTTTTATTTCCATGGTTGCAGCATAACCATCCATTACCGGCATCCGAATATCCATAAGGATAAGGTTAATGCCTTGGTTAAGCGAGCTTACTAAATCCACAGCTTCTCTACCATTTTTAGCCCAAATGGTTGATATCCCCCATGCCGTTAGAAGTTCGTTTAGGATTAAATAGTTAACCTCTTCATCTTCAACAATCAAAACTACATTATTCTTAAAATTGGCTTTTTTAATTACTTGCTCATCGCTTAATTCTTCGGCAAATGGTTGTTCATCGTTAGCTATTAAGCCCAACTTAACCTCAAACTTTAGTTTACCGTCGTTGTAAATTGTTGCCTCACCGCCAAGCAAGGTTAATAGCCTATTTGCTAACAATATGTTGAAATGCGATGAGTGAGTATAGTTGCTGTTTAGCAAGGCATTCAAATCCTCATTTACTAAAGCTCTGATTTTTGAATCGATTGCCGATTCATCTTCGTAAATAAAAATATGGATGGAATCGTTGTCAATAGTATAGCCTATTGAAATACTGCCAGTTTGAACGAATTTAATGAACTGGTTACAATAAATGGTTAAAGCTTGCATCAACCTACCCGAATCGGTATAAAATTCTAAAAAGTCGGTATTTACTGGAATAGTAAAGTTAACCTTAAGATTGTAGTACTCCAGTAATCTTAGCTTAGTGTTAACCGTGGCTTTAAACTCATCGAAAAAGTTGTTAATACTCTGCTTTGCTTTGATAATGGTAAGTGAACCTGTGCTAATTCGTATAAAATCCTGGAGCTCATTAGTGAGGTCTAAAAGCCATTTGCTTTGATTCTGAATGACTCTAAGGTATTCGGTTTGCAGCGACTTGTCGAGTTCCGTAAAATCGAGCATACTGCTAAACCCAATAATTGAGTTTAGTGGTGTTCTTATGCTGTGATTGATATATGAAAGCAGCTCATACTTTTCCGATAACTGTTTTTTGAGTTCATCAACCTTTTGGTTCAATGCCTGATTAGTTTTACTGAATTCGATAGCAGTGGCAGCAAATGATGATACTCTAATTAAAAACTTCGAATCAATAGGCTCTGACTCATGGGTTTGAACTACAATTATTCCTCCAAAAAGATTATCATCCTTAAAAATTCCAACAAGGTGGCTATTGCCAACCCTAAAAGTCCGTTCAAAAACCTTATACGAGGTTGCAGATATTATTCCATCTATTTGTTCGTTCAAGGGCAACTCGGTTTCAATCACCTGAGAGGAAAGCAAGCCTTTTAATTTATCTTTTTCGATATAAAACCTCCGGCCAACAGGGTTCCAACCCAGCTCATCGATAAAGGTTTCCCAGGTTTTAGATTTTATTCCATGAATTGACTCTAACGTAACAAAACTATCGTCGGCACTGTAAGAAAAGACAATGGATATTGATTTTGGGAAAGCCTTTTCGAGGGTTTGGCCAAGCAGTAGGAAAACCTCATCAGGTGTTATTTGTCCTTTAATCTGAGAAAAGAACACATCTATTACCTCATTCTGAAAATCAAGTCTTTTGATTTGGTTTTGAAACTCAACAAGCTGACTAACATCGCGAACTGCGACTATAAATCTTTTTTTATCTTGAGGATCATCAGCTAGTTTTGACCAGTTAAGATATAACTCGTTTCCATTGATATTTTTATATATTGTGGTAAAAGGCTTACCTGAACCACTCAACAACCATTCCTGAATCTTTTTCCAGGTTTCATCGGCAAAGCCTTCCCTAAGCGATACTGATTGGGTACTTGCTGAATCGAACTGAAAAAGCTTTACGGAACTTTTATTCCAGTTTAAAATTACTCCATTTGAGTCTATCTCAAGCAAAGCTAGCTGATGCTTATTCAACAACCGGGCAAAGCGATCAAAGGACAATGCTTCGCCATTAGAATCTGTGGTAATCCTGTTCGGAATAATATTTTTAAACTGTCCAATAATATAGTATTTACTTGCCGATGGCTCGTGTTTAGCAGCAAAAGCAATGATGTGTTTCCACTGCCACTCATTCTGCACCTTTATTCTGAATTCTACCTCCTGATATAGGGTATTATTCTCACTTAAACGGAGAAACGACTTCACCAAAACCTTTTTATCATCTTTATGAATTAGATCGAGAAACTCATCAAGCAATATGTCGTCAGTTGAATCCTTAAACCCTAACTCGGAAATGGTTTTCCTGCCTAAATGGATTTTATTCGACTCAGAATCCCAATACCAAAATCCAGCCTTATAGTATCGGTTTTGGTTCAATAAAAAATGCTCAATGTTTAAAGGGTATCCTAAACTATGACTACTTTTATGGTTCTGCGGCATAACGTATAAAGTGACTAAGTTTATGTTAATAAATCCTAAATTTAAAACGTTTTCGGTAATAATCAAAATATATCAGTGTGAGTTACATGACAAAAAGAAACCAATTTACTACAACCTAAAGTATTAAGAAGGTTTACATATAGTAGTTGTTAAAAACTTTTTGATAACTGTTAGAATCAATAATGAAAACCCAGAAAAAAAGTTGGTTTATTTGCAAAAAAAGTCATTAAGCCGATGAATAGCCGACGTAGAGGGTTCAATACCGAAAAGCTAAAACGGGTTCATAGAAAAGAGATACTATTTAACACCAGCGAGTTAGAAGCCATTAACCACTACTGCAAGCGTTATAAGGTAAGGAACAAGTCCAAATTCTTGCGTGAGGCAATCATCTCAAAAATTCTTAACAAATTCGATCAGGACTACCCCCGCTTATTCTAATGCAAGTTAAAAATTCATTTGAACCCTAACATTAACTCTGCGCGAAGTAAGATAGTTGGGCACGGCAAACCGATATGAGTTACCTTCCTGGTTAGCCAGAGTTTGCACCCACAAATAGGAAACCGTATTGTTAAAGTTGAACAGATTAAAAATATCGACCCCTACTGAGAGGTTAGCAACTTTTAAAATACCCACCAGCCATTTCCCATTATCGATAAAGGATTTTGTGAATCCAACGTCAATCCTCTTGTACGATGGCATCCTAAAACTTCGTTGATCAGGAACAGTGCTATCTATCATTGGCAATCCACTGCCGTAAACCCCGGTAAGGTTAACCCTAAAACTTTTATCGCCAGGCAGGTAATCCTGTAAAAACAAGCTAACGGAAAAGGTTTGATCGGTCGGGCGGAAATAGTACCCGGGGTAAACGGCATTTCCTCCTTCATCGGTATAAAAATCGTAAAGGTTATCTTCCTTGGTTCTAAGAACCGATAGGCTGAGCCACGATTCGGCACCAGGAACCAGTTCACCATTTAGCTTTAGGTCAGCTCCTCGTGCGAATCCCCTTGCCAAATTTTCGCCGGAGTAACGTATACGAACGTTATCAATTGAGTATGGAATTAAGCGGTTTAGCCACTTGTTGTAGAACTCCAAGCTCATTCGGAATGGTCGGTTCCATGCTTTAAAGAAATACTCGGCCCCTAAAAGTGCATGTTTGGATTGTTGCGCTCTGATACTCTTATTTATCTCACCGCTTGCCAAGCGAATCTCCCTATAAAAGGGTGGTTGATAGTAATACCCAAACGAAATGTGATACTGTAAGTTTTTATAGTTTGAATGATTAAAACTCAGTGCCAAGCGAGGACTAAAAAGAGTCTCCTCATTAAAACTCCAGTGGCTTACCCTGAATCCAACATTAGCTCTATACTGCCAATTTCCGGCATTAAAGTTTAAATCGGTTTGAGCAAAACCCAATAAACGGAACGACTCAATTGTAGATGCAGCCCAAAAAAATCTATCCAGCCCCACCTGTGTTCCTGTGTAGGGTATTGCGTATCCCGAAGAATCAACCAATCCCCATTCCAGCAACTCATCGCTTAAAACTTGGTGCTGAAACTGCACACCCCATTTGGTTAGGCTTTTCCCGAGCCATATATCGCCAAGCAGATTTATGTTTTGAACCTTTAGGTTGATATGGTTGCGGGCATGATCCAGAAATCCTCCAATCCCAACATTTATCAAACTATCGCCATACGTTTTCGACCCCATGAAGTTGTCGAGCTCATTCAGAAAATACTGCCCAAGTAAATCGTAGGTTTCCCGTTCGTTTGAGTAATACGATGACCCAATTACCTTGATATTAAAGTTAGAAGTTACCCTGAAATCAGTGATTATTGCAGCCATTGAGGATAAATACCTGTCTTTCTCCTGTCCATCGTAGTATATTTTTAGCTGAAGGGTATTGTTAAAAACACCAAAGCGGGTTTCACGAACCCTAGGTTGAAAATCGAAACGGTTTATGGCCATATTGCCCAACAGCCCAATGGTAATCTTCTCTGAAAGTTTATAGTTAACTACGCCTTGCCAGTCGAAGAACGAAGGGGTATAATCGCCTTTGGTTTCCAGCGAGTTGAGTATATAACGCGATGTTTTATAGCGCATCCCTGTCATGTAGGTAAGGGAGTTACCATTGGCAACTCCTTCCAGTGTTGCCGAGACGCCCAGTAAACCAGCGCTAACCCTCAATGCATTTGCCTTAGGCTCACGGTAGCGAACATTAAGTACCGACGACATCTTGTCGCCAAATTCCGCTGTAAACCCTCCGGAAGAGAACTCAACCGCCCCAACCATATCGGGGTTTATGAAGCTCAAACCCTCCTGCTGAGCCGACCGAATCAGGAATGGCCTGAAAACCTCAACATTGTTAACGTAAACAAGATTCTCATCAAAATTACCACCCCTTACGCTATACTGAGAGCTCAGCTCATTGGACGATGCCACCCCGGGCAAAAGCTTTACCAACGACTCCAGCCCTCCCAAAACATTCGGGGACGCTTTAAACCCATCAATTCCTATGCGCTCAAGGTTTCCCACTTTACGTTGCTGCGAACGAACGTAAACCCCTTCAATATGCTCTTCCGAGGGTTTTAAAATTACCTCAAGGAACCTACCCCTTTCAGCTTTAACATTCACTACCTGTGTTTGGTAACCCAGACACGAAAACCTAATGGAAATAGTATCAACATCGTTTACAGTAATTGAAAACCACCCCTCATCGTCAGTTGAAACCCCCAAAGAACTTCCTACAACAATTACGCTTGCCGATGAAATAGGCGCATTAAGTGTATCCTTAACTATGCCGGAAATTGTCACCCTCCGTTCCTGAGCATGAAGCGACATAAAACCGGTGATAAATATCACCAATACACACAGAAATATACAATTTAGCGATTTTACGCTCATTTAACTACGGAAAATTAAACCCCAAAGGTAGTAATCGAACCAAACATCGTAAACCATAAACTCAAAATCTTTACCTTTATTGTGTTTTTATTTAGTTCGAAAAATCATAAGTAAAAAAGGATGAAGGAAATACTAATAGTATCACAGAACAACGCCTGCCGTTCGGCCATAGCCGAAGGTTGGTTTAAATACTATGCGCGGGGTGCAGCAAATGTAACCAGCGCAGGAATTGAACCTACTCAACTTGACCTCAACGCAGCCCAAAGTATGATGGATGCTGTAATTGATATTACCAAGCACCAACCCCAAAACCTTAAATCGTTTACCGAGAAAGAATTCGACATTGTCCTGGTTTTGGATAACAACGTAGCAAAAACTGCAAGCAGCTGCTTGCGATATAAAAACCTATATGTATTTCATTTCGATAGCCCCAAAGTTTCTGAAAATGATGATTCACTTACGCGAAAAGTATACGATAGCCTGAGGGATGACATTGAGAACTGGGCTTTTGATTTCATTAACCAGAACCTTAAACGATTAATTTAATATGGCAAAACAGGTTGAGATACAATTAAAACCTTACCCCCAAGGTTTTCATCTGGTAACCACTGAAATAGTAAACCAGCTGCCAGAATTACCCCAGGCAGGGTTGCTTCACCTATTCATTAAGCATACATCAGCAGCACTAAGTATCAATGAGAATGCCGACCCCAGCGTTAGAACCGACCTAAATGCGTTCTTTAACAGGTACTACCCCATGGAGCCATACTTCAAGCACGACCTGGAAGGCGATGACGATATGCCAGCACACATAAAAACTACAGTTGTAGGAACATCGATATCGATACCCATAACTCACGGAAAGCTAAACCTGGGGACCTGGCAAGGAATATTCCTTTGCGAATTCCGAAAACACGGAGGAAGTCGAAAAATTATTGCAACAATAATAGAATAAACCTTTAATTACAATATTTTATATTTTTAAACATTTTGCTTCATTGCGATAGCTGTTTTTTGTATTTTTGCTAACAACATTAAATTGATTAACCAGTATCAATTGCAAATTGTAAATTTAATGGATGTTAGTTTTATTTACTACCTGCATAATGTTGCATTGAATGTTGGCTTTTTAAAGCGTTTTGGCGGTCTATGAGTTTTTTTACCTCAACCGGATTAAAATCCTTTTAATCACTCAAAATATCAACCTAAATAAGAAACTAGAAACACTGTAAAAACATGAATAATAACAAGTTACTACTATTAGGCGACGAGGCCATAGCGCAAGGTGCAATTGATGGAGGTCTTTCAGGGATATACGCCTACCCTGGCACCCCATCAACCGAAATAATGGAATACGTGCAAGGCTCAAAGCAAGCAGCAGAGTTGAATATTCACAGGCAATGGTCAACTAACGAGAAAACTGCCATGGAGGCCGCCATTGGGATGTCGTATGCCGGGAAAAGGGCCATGGTATGTTTTAAGCATGTTGGGCTTAACGTAGCCGCCGATGCTTTTATTAACGCCTCCATTACCGGGATTAACGGGGGGCTAATTGTGGTTTCAGCCGATGACCCTTCGATGCACTCCTCGCAGAATGAGCAGGATTCACGCTTCTACGGGAAATTTTCAATGATTCCTATTCTGGAACCGTCGAACCAGCAGGAAGCCTACGATATGGCATACTTCGGGTTTGAACTGTCGGAAAAACTTAACGTTCCAGTTTTAATGCGGATTACAACCCGCATGGCTCATTCAAGAGCAGGTGTTCAGCGTCGCGAGGTTAAGCCACAAAATCAACTCCGACTGCCATCGGATCCGCGTCAGTTTGTTTTGCTTCCCTCCATTGCACGCAAGAACTACAAGAAACTGCTGGTATCTCAATCGGCCATGGAATTGGAATCGGAAAAATCGGCATATAACCAGTTAATTCCCGGAACCGACAAGAGTTTAGGTATTATCACTACAGGCATTGCCTACAATTACCTTATTGAAAACTTCCCCAACCACAAATGCCCCTACCCTGTTCTTAAAGTTTGTCAATACCCAATTCCTCGCAAGCAGGTTACCGAGCTTTATAACGATTGCGAAAAACTCTTAATAATTGAGGAAGGATATCCCATTGTAGAAGAAATGATTAAAGGTTTTTTGAACATAGGAAAAACCATTCACGGGCGCTTAGACGGTACATTACCCCGCGACGGCGAACTAAACCCCAATATTGTTGCCAAAGCTCTTGGTTTACCGGTTACTGAGGGTGAGCCTATGCCAGTGGTTGTAAAAAACCGTCCCCCTTCACTCTGTCCGGGTTGTGGGCATAGGGATGTTTATGAAGATCTGAATGAGGCGATGAAAGAATATGGAACAGGCAGAGTTTTTTCCGACATAGGTTGCTACACCTTGGGTGCCCTACCACCATTCAATGCTATTAACTCCTGCGTTGATATGGGAGCCTCCATTACCATGGCCAAAGGCGCTGCCGATGCAGGCCTTGTTCCTGCCGTTGCCGTAATTGGCGATTCAACCTTTACACATAGCGGTATGACAGGGCTTTTAGATGCAGTTATTGAGAATTCACCTATCACCGTTATTATTTCGGACAACTCAACCACCGGCATGACAGGGGGCCAGCACTCCTCGGCCACCGGACGAATTGTTGAAATATGCAAAGGCATTGGCGTTCACCCTGACCACATCAGGGTTGTTACCCCCTTAAAGAAAAATCACGAGGAAAACGTGAAAATTATTAAGGAAGAACTGGCATACCATGGCGTTTCGGTAATCATTCCCCAACGCGAATGTATCCAAACCTTTGCCCGACGCAAAAAGGCTGAGAAGAAAAAGAGTAATGAGTAACATAAAACGATTTCAATCATGAAAAACGACATAATAGTTGCAGGCGTAGGCGGACAGGGAATACTTTCAATTGCAGCAGCCATTGGACTTGCCGCTGTAAATAGCAACCTTTACATAAAGCAATCAGAGGTGCATGGCATGAGCCAACGTGGCGGCGACGTACAGTCGCACTTTCGAATATCCGATAAGCCTATTGCCTCCGACCTCATTCCGGCCGGCAAAGCCGATATGATTATATCCGTTGAGCCCATGGAAGGGCTCCGTTACCTGCCTTTTTTGGCACCAACTGGCTGGTTGGTAACCAACGTTACCCCCTTTAACAACATTCCCGATTACCCCAATATCGACGATATCCTATCCGAAATAAAGGCTGTGAAAAACCACATTGCTATTGATGCCGATGCTATTGCTAAGGAAGCAGGCTCAACTAAGGCCTCAAACATAGTAATGCTTGGTGCTGCATCGCTATTTCTTGATATACCCTTTGAAAGGATAGAGGAGGGAATTCGCCAGCTTTTTGGTAAAAAGGGCAACGATGTGATTCAGCTTAACCTTAAGGCACTACGGTTAGGACGCGAGTTTAGCAAAAAAAACAGATAGTTAACCATAATTAATGCCGCCCTTAGGCGGCATTTTTTTCGTCATTTTTTATTTATGCAAAAATAAACCCAAAAAAAGAAATGGAAAGTTCAGGGTTTCATCTCCCTATTAGTGAGCCTATCTCAGTTTTTTGAATTACCCTTTTAGCATTATTTATTATCCCATTAGTTATCATAATTAAAACTTCTGGGCATTATTGGCTTTTTTATCACCTTACTTAGGTTGTGAAAGACGAGAATGAAACTTCCAGAGTTAACGACCTTGCTGCTAAAGCGGAAGAAATTAGCCATAGCTTAGGTATTGATACGGAGTGGGCTGTTCGGGTTGATATCAGCATCTCCTCAGGAATTGTGAGAGCAGCAAAGGAAATGCTTGCATCTAAAATTATAATGGGGTGGTTGGGTAAATACATTTCATCGCGCCGATGGATTTTTGGAACAATACTGGAAGGAGTGCTTGATGATGTCAAGCAGCCCGTTTACATCTGTAGCCTTAAATAGCCCATTGAGCAACTTTCGCAAGTCCATATTTTAATCCCCAGCAATGCCGAGTTTGATTCCGATTTTAAGAACTACATGAAAAGTATTGAGAGAATTTTAAAGAAAACTCATCGGAAGATAACCCTGATTGTTGATAGAATTCATTCCGAGAACGTATTGGCTGAACTGCCTTCTACATTCAGTAAGCTAAAACCAACCGTAAAGGAAATACGGAAATGGGAGGAAGGGTTTAACCGCCTAAAAGATATCGATACTAACGCACTAGGAATTATAATATCTGCCTGTAAAGGAACAGTAGCCTACAACAGCGATATACAGAATACCCTTTTGCTTACCAGTCAAATTATCTCCGATAAAAATGTTGTAATTATCTACCCTGCTATTCATGGAACATCAATAATCGATTCCCGAACACTGCTATTGGGAACCGGACGCATGATAACTGAGAACTAAGCTTTTAATGCTATGAGCAGTATCGTTTACACTAACTTTATTAATATCAAATACGTAGGCATCGTTTAGCTTCCACCGTTCAGCAACATGCATTAGGTTTTCGCGCCTTACCGTTAGTATTAAGATATTCAGAGTTTTAGTAAGATGATATTCTACTAGTTCGGCCCATACCTCGCCATAGAGTTCCATTCGGCCTACCTCATCAATTACAAGTATATCATCAGCTTTAATTGAAACAAGTTCGGTAGTTAGCCCCTTAATAACCTCATCATTAAACTCGAATGATTTATTTGGCAGGCCACAAGCACCAATACGGTGGCACAACATCATTTCTTTACCATCTGGAATTATCCGTAAATTATATCCCTCTCGTAGTGGAGGCGCACCTATACCTCTGGCGATAAATCCTCTAAAGTTTATCGCTTTATCCTTTCCCAAAATTTTCAGTAGATTTTCAAGGTAGGTTGATTTTCCCTCGCCTAACCCGCCTGTAATAATTATAATTGGTCGATTACCACTCCAACTGGGATTTTTTATTACTCCCTGAATATCCTTAATAGCGTTTGATGCTGACAAATTGATGTTTTGGAAAACATTCAGATAAATAGGCAATGCATTGAATGCCATACTTGAAGCATAGTAAACCGGAGTAAAAAAGCCCCTGTTAAAAAACTGGCTAACCGCTGGTTTTGCAAGTTCAGTACCAATAGCAGCCAACGTAACCACAACAAAAATAGCCCTCACAAAAATATAGGTGCCATACGCTGGCACTAAAGCAACCTTGGTTGTAAAAAGTGGAATTAGGAAAGAAAAAAACAAAACAGGCACAACAAAAAAAGGTTTCAACAGCATTCTTCGTGGTCTTTCGTAAAATAGGACAATTAACAAAGCATACCCTACCCCACTCAAAATTGCAGTAGCAATGGGCATAGTTGAAGCATAAGTAAGGTATACAACCAGGGCAGCAAGATGAATAATCAGTAGAAAATAATTTCTAAAATCTATCTTTCCACCCTTCTCCCCAAAAATAGTCAGCTCAATTTGACTTGAAGCAAAGGTGGAATTATTTTTTCCTAAACTAAACCCGATTATTGCCGAAAGTATGCCTAAAATAAAGTAGATAGCTAATAACGTATAAACTAATGAGCTGGTAATAACAATGGTATTACTTTTGGATAATTGAGAAATTAAACCCATAAAAAAATCCACAATTCCTTGGCCATAAAGCATATAAAGTCGAACTGCTTTAAAAAGCGGTACAGCGATCAAAGCCAAACCGCCGCCCAAGGCCAGCCCCAAAGCATTTGTTCCCAAAACAAGCACCCCTGCCTCAATCAATAGCCCTTCAACCAATATTCCCACCATAGGCTGTAAAATAACAGCGCTTGGCGATACCGACTTCAGTAAGGCACAAATTAGTGCAGCTCTCCAAAAAAATCCTCGCTGAATGCCGTTAGCCGAAATAACCGAAACGATAAAAACGCCAAGAAAAGCCAGTAATGTTCCGGCCACCATGGGAATCATCAGGTTGTGTAATGCCGAACCCAAGGTGATTTCCAGTGCGCCCCAAATGCTACCACCAATAATAGCCATTTGCCACAATGGGCTAAGCTTGTATGCCACTCTATTCCATTCCACTCGTTACCCTTGGATTTTGTACAACAATCAAGTAGTCAATGGCCAGAACAAAAAGCAAAACAAACTCTACATCCTGAAACCCTATAAGGTTTAGAATAATAGTAGTAATAATAAATCCCAAAGTGAACCGCCTATACCTGTCAGCTTTATAGAGTTTTTGCCTATTCCTGATATAAATACTCAACCTATGCAAAATCATTGGCACAAATGCCAAGTAGAATAGCAATACCCCCACTTTATAGAATCCCAATCGAACTAATCCAGCCACTATGAGCAAACCCACCGTAAAAAGGATTAGCTTTCGCTCAGATATTCTGATTTTTCCCATTGTATTAAAATTGGTACTAAAATTGAAAGCAATAATAAAAAAATTAGTTGATGAATTAAGCTATATTTGAATTCTATTGTTAACAATACAAATTTTCGTTATCATGCAAAGGATTATAGTTGTTTTTTTGATACTCGTTTCATCAGCCCTATTCGCCCAGATTAAACGAAATGCCAATATCACCAATGACGAACTTTTATACCATGTAACCTTTTTGGCTTCCGATAGCTTAAAAGGGCGACAACCAGGAACAGTTCAGGACAAAATAGCTGCAAAGTATATAAGAGATGAGTTTCGTGAGTATGGCCTAACCCTATTAGGCAAAAAAGGGTATCAATTCTTTGACTTTAAGAGTTTCAATCCTGAGTTCGAAAAGGTTACCAGCTTAACGAAAAATGGTGAAAGGCTTCAGCTGGGTCGCGATTTTTCAGCCCCCACAGTTAATGGTTCCGATTCCCTTTGTGCCAAAGCCATTTTTGTAGGAAAAGGCGATGAAACTTCATACCAAAATGTAAAAGTTCGCAGGAAATGGGCTGTTATTTACTATCCTCTTGACCAGAAATATGAGTATTTAAACCCTAGACCTTTAGAGATAGCCAAAAAACGAGGTGCTGCGGGAATAATCATTGTCAGCAACGATACTTTAAGTAAATATATTGATGTTGATTTCCGAACCCTGCCAAGCTTACCTATTTTCATTCTCTCGCCCGATGCATCGGCTAAACTACTCAAACCTATTGGTTTGCTTTCCGATATAACAAAAAAGATCAACGAAAGCAGCATAGTGTCGCAACCCTTGGGGATTAATGTTTGCGGCATGGTAGCAAAACTATACAACCTTACTGAAACCCAAAACGTGGTGGCCATGCTTCGTGGTTCTGACCCAAAATTAGCAGACGAGTATATTGTAATTGGTGCTCATTACGACCATTTAGGCATGGGAGAGATGGGCGGGAGTAGATCGCCAAATCAATTGGCTATCCATAATGGTGCCGACGATAACGCTTCAGGCGTTGCGGCCATGCTCGAAATAGCCCAAAAACTGGCATCGGATCCGAAAAAGATTAAACGAAGCATTATGTTTGTAGCTTTTGGAGCCGAAGAGAAGGGGCTCATCGGCTCCCAGCGATTTGTCGATTCTGCTTTAATCCCTATAGAAAACATCAAGGCTATGATTAACCTCGACATGGTTGGACGATTGCGCAACCGTGAACTTGAGGTACATGGGTCAAAAACTTCCCTCGAAGCCGATTCCATTCTCAACGCACTAAACTCCGATAGCCTATTTTACCTAAAACTGGTTCCCGATGGGTTTGGCCCTTCCGACCATGCCTCGTTCTACTCCAAGAACATACCTGTTTTCTTTTTTCACACCGGGCTACATGAGGATTACCATACTCCAAACGATGATGTAGCACTCCTAAACATTGATGGAATGCAAAATGTTTCCGATTATGTTTTCCGCCTAGCCTTAGAGCTGGCAACCATGCAAAAGCCTCTTACCTTCTCAAAATCAAGCACCCGTTCACTTTCCTCATCACGCACACCAAAAATTAAAGTCAGATTAGGTATAATGCCTGATGTAAGCGGAGTTTCAGACGATGGTCTTAAAGTTATTGGCGTTACCGCAGGTAAACCAGCCGATATTGCTGGTATTCAGATAGGCGATTTGATTATTGCCATAAACCAGAAACCCATAAAAAATATTTACGATTACACACAAGCCCTTTCATCCCTTGAACCAGGAACCAAAGCAAGTGTAAAGGTACTAAGAGACAAAGTGGAGATAGAGTATACTGTTGAACTTTAAATAAATATCTAAGCTATGAAAAAATATCTTATTTTCTTTTTAGCACTCCTGATAACCCTAACCGCTGCAATCTTTCAGCGCCTTACAGGGCCAACCCACCCAATGAGGTTTAACTACACTATTGATAACATTGAGTATAAATCGAAGCTTATCCGCAGCGGCGACAGCGATAAGGACACCAGAATTACCCTTAATTTGCCGATCAATGCTATTGCAACCCTTTACTACAAGAAATACAAGGTAAATGAGGATTTTACTGCTTTACCCTTCTTGGCAGTTGATGAATATAAGCAAGAAGCTTACCTACCCAAAATGCCTGCTGCTGCCAAACTTGAATACTACATCGAAATACTTGATGGCATTGATACTAAACATTTTTTCAAAGAAAATCCCATCATCATTAGGTATAAAAATCCTGTACCAGCCTGGGCCTTAATCCCTCACATTTTAATAATGTTTCTGGCAATGCTTTTTTCAAATCTAACCGGCTTGCAGGCTGCATTCAATATGCCCTCGTTCAAACGGAATATAACAATAAGCCTTGCCCTGCTATTTTTGGGTGGCTTAATCCTAGGCCCCATTATCCAAAAGTATGCATTTGGTGCTTACTGGACAGGATTCCCTTTGGGTTATGACCTTACTGATAACAAAACCCTTATTGCTTTTGCAGTATGGCTAATAGCCTACTTAATTAACCGTAAAAGCAATAGGCCTGCAATTGCAATATTTGCCTCCATTGTAACTATCATTGTTTTCTCAATTCCTCACAGCCTTTTGGGTTCGGAACTCGACTATGAAAGTGGAAAGGTTGTTACAGGATTCATTAACTCCATAATCCTATTCTAACCAAGTCAGAGCACAGAAAAATGAAGGCCGTCGTTATTACGAAGGCCTTCATTAGTTAATACATCTTTCGATTCGTGCTTGTGCTCACATGGTTTATCGCAGGGCTCTTTATGCTCCTTACCGTTGCAGCAGCATCATTCTTGGTGCTACTGGCAAGTGAGTTAACCTTTGTTGAATCGCAGCAATCCTTGCTTTCAGCCTTGCCATGATCGCCACAACATTCAGTTTTTGCCTGGTTGTTATTATCACTTGCCTTTGAACCGCATGACATTAATGCAATGCTGCCAACAAACAAAAGCGCTGATACAATTAATACTACCTTCTTCATTTTTTACTGTTTTTGGTCTTAATTTGCATATAAATCAAATCTATAATTAATTCCAAGCCCAATCCATCGTCCTGGCTGTTTCACATTGTCTATGTCAACATATTGACTATCAAACAGATTATTAACATCAAAATAGATATTTACTTTTTTGAAAACATATCCAGCCCTTACATCCATCAGGAAAACATCGGGATATGAAGTAGGGATAGACGTATTTGAATCGGTATATTTTAAATACTCTCCATTTCTGTCCTGATACCTTAGGTTCCAATTCAGGTATAGGTTTTTAAAGGCATGCTGTATATTCAATGTTACACAATGCCTTAGGTAATCGAGCACATAGTATGAATCGAGTTCGCTTTTATCTTTTTCACTTTCGATATAGGCATACGATAGTGTAATCCTATCGGTGAAAATATTCAGGCTTTTAGTATTCACACTCAGGTTAATATTTGAACCCCACGCGTTAAGTTTAGTATAGTTCACAGTTGTCCAAACCGTTTCGTTTGCCTTTTTTACCCAGTCGATGATGTCGGTACCCTGCCTGTAAAATAGAGCAACCTCGGCAGTCAAGCTATTTTGGTTCAATCTTAGACCCAATTCATAGGTAGTAGCAAACTCTGCATGCAGGTAAGGGTTGCCCATATTGGTTGGCCCCTGGTAGTATAAATCGGTAAATGTTGGCAACCTGAACGATCGATTTACCGAAGCAAAAGGCCTGATTTGTTGATACAAATCGTACGATAAATCGGCTCCCCAGGTCCAGATGTCGCCAAACTTATTGGAATGATTAAATTGCCCACCAACCGAGAAAGAAAATTGCTTAAAAAAGAAATTTTGGCTGGCATAAGCCATAAGATGATTACGTGAATCGCCTTTTGTGTAGTAAACATCATCACCCCGAACCTTAACGGAATCGATTAAAGGACTTCCGAGTTTATTGCTCAGTAATTCCTCTCGCCTTAACTCAACGCCTACATCGGTTTTACCCCACTGGTAAAAACGACTTAACGATAGCTTTGATCCGTACACATCGGTAGCATGGTAGTTATGCCCGGAATACCACTCGGCTAGATTGGTTCGGAAAAGTTCAAATCTATCGGTATGTTTACGGTAGTAAGTTGCCGCTTTAACGGTAAAATTTTTCCAGATTTTATCATAACTAAGCGAACCTAAAATGGCCCTGGTTGCCTCATACTGATTGGGATACTTGGGGGTATAAAAACTGTTAGCGCCAAATCCTTTATCCTGATACCCCGTAAATAAATTAAGCTCTGCTTTGTTGAATGAATAAGATGAATGAAGGTAGATGTTCAGAATTTTGAAATCGGTATTTTCAATAAACCCATCGCTCTTGTCGTACGAAGTTGCTAGGAAAGTACGAAAATTTTTACTGCCAATGTGTTGCGAAATGGAAACCTTGGTTAAACCATACTCCCCAGCAAAAAGCGAAAGTTCACCCCTACCACTGCCATCGGGTTTTGTGATAATGTTAATTGCTCCGGCAAAAGCGCCAACACCAAACTCCCTAGCCCCAGGGCCTTGCAGTATTTCGATTCGATCTACTGCATCAATATTAATGGGAATGTTTAAGTTGTGATGGCCGGTTTGCGGATCGGAAACGTTGACACCATTCAGCAAGACCATTACCTGATCGAACGAGCCACCCCTTAAATTAATATCAGCCTGAACACCATGGGTTCCGCGCTGCCTGATATCAATAGCCGCCACCTGCTCGAGTAACTCTCCAAGCGCCATGGCCTTACGTTGCCCCAGCTCATCGCGGTTAACAACCCTTACTACCCTGGTAAGCTCCGAATAGGTGCTCGCTTTCTTACGAGCATTTACCACAACCTCTTCGATATCGACATTTTTTGTTATCGCAACGCTATCGGACTGGGCAAAGGTTGCCATTGGCATGGCCAACAAACAATAAGAAAAGGGCAATACCCCAATGGTTACCACTGTTTTAAAACTCTCAAAAACACCGTAACCCTTGTGCGACCATTTTGTAAATCGCATTACCATATTACTGAAAAACATTTTTTTACGCATGGTTTGTTTAATTTATTGGTTAAACATTAATTACGTTGAGCTCATGAACTCAACGCCAGCAAAGGTAACCAATAAAAAAGTTTGCGAGACTCTAGGTAAATGTGTAACAACAAGCCCCAAAATAATCGTAGGGATGTTCGTGAATTGAAAACGGAACACTGATGATGCAGATGATTTTGTTGTTCGTTGTTCGTTGCTCGTTGCTTATGAATTGGAATGAAAAAGTGTTGACGCAGGTTAAAGGTTGTTAAGCAGTTTAATCTTGAATTCCACTTTGCGGAACATTTTCTGGAATCTGGAATTAGAAATTTTGAATCGGGACAGGTTCCCGCTAATGCGGGACAGGTTCTTGAATCTTTAACCTTTATCCTTTATCCTTATATTCCCCTCACCCTCTTCTCCCAATTCCAGGCGGTAAGCAGCGCTTCTTCAAGTGTGCTTTGGGCCCTCCAACCCAATTCCTTTTGAGCCAAGGTGGTATCGGCCCAAACCTTTTCAATGTCACCAACTCTGCGCCCCACAATCTCATAGTTCAACTTAACACCGGTAACATTCTCAAAAGCTTCAACTATTTCAAGCACAGTAATCCCCCTGCCAGCACCAACGTTAAACACCTCATAGGGTTCCTTGCTTTTCCCCTCAATCATTCGTTGTAAGGCAAGCACATGCGCACGAGCCAAATCTACCACATGGAAATAATCGCGAATGGCTGTGCCATCAGGGGTATTATAATCACTTCCAAAAATTTGCAGTTTTTCGCAGATACCTGCTGCGGTTTGGGTAATAAAAGGGACAAGGTTATCGGGCTTGCCAAGTGGCAGCTCGCCAATTTCAGCCGACGGATGAGCACCAATGGGATTGAAATACCTTAAAGCAATGGCAAAAATTCCATTTGTGGATTGAACGGTATCCTGAATAATATCCTCGCCCACCCTTTTGGTATTACCATAGGGTGACATGGCTGGCTTACGTGGAGTTTGCTCGGTTACCGGCAAAACATCGGGTTGACCGTAAACCGTACAGGAACTCGAGAACACCATATACTTTCCGCCAAAATCCTTGAGCATCTGCATCATGTTGATGGTTGATAGCAGATTATTCCGGTAGTAGTCGAGGGGCTTATCAACGCTTTCGCCCACTGCTTTTAACGCAGCAAAATGGATAATTCCAGCGATATCGCCCTCAGCAGAAAAAAGGCTACGCATGGCAACTAAATCGGAGCAATCGGCCTCAATATGCCTAGGACGAATGCCGGTTATCCTTTCAATGCCATCAACTGACGCAGGGGAAGAGTTTGAAAAGTTGTCAACTATCACTACCTCAAAACCGGCATTAATAAGTTCAACCACAGTGTGTGAGCCAATATATCCAGCTCCACCGGTAACTAAAATTTTTGTCATTGCTAAAAAAATTTGCCCAAAAGTAATATTTTTGTTCTTTGATAAGGAAAGTAACCTAACAAAACTTTTAATAATATGAACAAAGAACCAAACACGCAGCAGCAAACCTCCGACGAAATCGATTTGCTTGAACTATTTAGTAGAATGTGGCGGGGTTTTAAAAATGCCATTAACTGGATTATCAATCTAATCGTTAAGTTTTTTCTCCTCCTAATTCGGAAATCGCTTTGGATAATATCCTTCGGAATTATTGGATTAGTTGTTGGATATATCTTTTATACCCTTTCTAAGCGATTTTACTCCTCCGAAATGACAGCCATTTCGAATTCAATCAACAATACTTATATTGTTACCTCCATAAACTTGCTTAACGATTTGTTCAAACAAAAGAATTACTCAATTGCCGCTAACTCCCTGAATATCGACATTAATCGGGTACAAGAAATTAAATCGATTGAAGCCTTTTACACCATTGATATTAACAAAGACGGTATTCCGGATTACATCGATTATAAAAGGGAATATGATCCCAAAGATACGTTAGTAAAAAGACTCGATAGTCCCTTTGTAATCCGCGTGGAGGTATACAATGAAAGCGTATTTGATGAGGTACGCGATGGTATTAAAAATTACATTTACAAGAATAAATTTGTGGTAGATAACAACAACGAACGTATTAGGCAGAATAAAGCACTTATTGAAACCATTGAAAAAGAAATACGTAAGTTAGACAGCCTGCAAAACGTTGAATATTTTGAGTTACCTCAAATACAGAGAGCAACCTCAAACCAAATGGTGTTACTTAACGAGAAAGAAAGAAAGTTATACCATAGCCAGAAATTAGCCCTCGAAAGGGAAAAATTACAACTTGAAAAAATTCAAAACATTAACAGTGAGCCCATTACAGTGGTTCAGGATTTTACTCCGCTTTCAAAGGCCGAAAATCCATACACAATGTACGCTATAAACTATGGTTTGCTTTTTGCAGCATTAGGATTTGCCATTTCAATTTTTTGGCAGTATAAAAGGGATATTTACAATCTTATATCCAACCGAGATTAGTCAATATGAACACAAAAAATACATAAACACCTTGTTTCTATTGACTTACTTGAGGTAACCCCGATTTATCAAAATCTTTCATTCAGAGTTTTCGGAATGAATAGATTATGTAGTCGATTTGTCTATTGTTTTTTTCTATTGACGGATTGGGGTTCAAGAAAAACTACTTACATCGAATAATATGATACAAAAAAGGCCAGGAAACACCTGGCTTTTTAATTATAATTTACATAGTGAAGATTAGGCAGCTCGATTCTTTTGCTCTTTCGTAAAGTTTGAAGTAAGAAATAAAAGAAAAAAAGCAAAGAAGATCACACCAAAAACTCGTTCAAGCATGGATTCAAACATAAAATTGATAAAAATGATTAACATGAAGAGCAACAAAACCATATCCCTATTCTTATATGAAAGCCAAAATGCATAGCCAATAATTGTTAACAAAAACAGTAGCCCTAAAATACCACAAGCCACAAGAGTTTGAATGAATTGGTTGTGGGCATTCAGTTGCTTTTGATAAGCAAATTCAATCCCTTTCTTTTCGTACACCCGAGCAAGAGCCCGTTTAACACCGCCTACACCAACACCAGTAAATATACTATTATCCTGAAAAACATCAGGAAAAGTTCGCCAAATATCAAACCGAACAAGGTTATTCCTTGCTAACTCATTTTCAATTTCCTTCCCTTGAAAATATTGATATATCTGGTTAATTGTTGACCTAACTCTTTCATTTTTAAGAATAATTTGACCTCCAACAACAGTAAAAAATGTCAAAACAACTGCAAGCACAAACTTTCCTCTTCTTTTTATAATCCAGAAAGTAGTAATTAATGAAACCAGTGCAGAAACGAGAATACCAATCTTTGAAGATGTAAGAAAAACTATAACAAGCAAGAATATCCAAGCCAAATCATAAAGTACTTTTGACCTAATTTCTTTTATTTTCTTTACATAGCTGGCAATAAAAGCAATACCCAGCGATAAGTACATTGAAAAATAGGTGGGGTGAAACGGCTCAACGAAACGTTCATAAAAGAAATGGTTTTCCCAGGGAGCTCCGAACGGATTTGGTTTAAAGAAAATCCCAACGGGAGTAAAATAGGTTGAATGAATGAGAGCACGAACCAAAAAGAAAAATGAGATACCAAACAAACCTACCAAGAACCATTTCTTTATGCGTTCATTCACTTGCTCTTCAGGTACAAAGGGCAAAAAGATAAAAGGGAGCAAACCCATTGATACCTTCTGAAAAACATCGGTTAACCCATAGTTCAAATCTGAAGAATAGGTTAGACTGACAGCATGGATAAGCCAAAACAGGATAAAACCCAAATTAATCTTATTCTGTAAAAGCGCTCTTAATTTCCCCGAAATGGAAAAGATAAAAACAGATAAAACCAAGGCCAGGCCTAACACGTACAACGAAAGCCTATAACTTACAGGAATAGAAAACGCTAAAAGGCATAATGAAAAGTAGTATAGTTGACTCAGAATTTCCTTATATTTTTCCTTCATCCTAACACCTCACTAAACATTGACAAATAATTTTTTAAACCGTTTTCAATGGTATAGCTATTTTCAAATGCCACCCTTGAATTAATAGCCATCTGTTTGCGCTTTTCAGGATTGTCCTTCAGAAACATAATGGCAGAAACTAAAGCTTGTACATCGCCAGGTTCAACCACAATACCGCACTCCGACTCGTTAACAATCAAGGCAATCTCAGAATTCTTAGGGGCTACTGCTAATACCGGTATGCCAGCGGCCATAATGCCAAATATTTTGCTGGGAACACCCATTCCAACGGCTTCGTGCCTCAATGTAACCAAGCCACAGTGGCAAGCCGTAACCGAATGAGCATACTCTTGATTATCTAAAAATGGGAAAAACATACTATCATTAATACTATTACCCATTGCACTAACCAATTCTCGCATCCGAACTCCATCGCCAATAAAAACAAACTTAACCCCATCAATTCCTTGGGCAGCCACCTTTCCAATAGTTTCCAAATCGTTCCAAAGCCCCATATTGCCCGAAAACTGTACCACAAAATAATTAGAAAGGTTATGCTTAAGCACAAAGGGATTGTTTGAAAAATTACCCGGAGAAATGAGTTTCTCGTCCTGCCATAAAGGAATAACCCTTAACTTATGGTCGGGTAAATTTGGCACCTCACCCTTAACCCAATGGGCCATATCACGGCCAATGGTAATTACCCTATGGCTGCCAATCAATGCTTTCCGATGAAAATTTTTCCAAAGCCTAATAAACGGATTCTTAGGAGAAACTTTGCCTAATCGAATTAAACCATCAGGGAAAATATCCATTAAAATATATACTACTTTCTCCCTCTTAAGCTTTGCAATACCAACTACCAGAATTGCGAGCAAAGGAGGCGTGGTATGTATTACGATTAAGTCGCCTGTTTTCATAAATATTAACCTTAACATCACACTAATTGAAAACGAAGCGATATTAAACATACGTCCTAAAAA
>DSBV01000047.1 GCA_011045955.1 Bacteroidales bacterium
AGGTTGATATGTGCATCAATGTTAGCCTCATTACGTTTGGCATTTTCAATACTATCCTTAAGGTAAACATACCTTTGGTAAAGGGTTAAGGCGTTTTGGAATCTTCCCTGTGCTTTTTCAACTTCGCTTAGCGTTAGGGTTCCTAGCAATACGAGGTATGGATTGCCAACGCTTTTTCCAATACGTATTGACTGGTTGATGTTCGTTTTTGCGTCCTTGTATTTTCCTTGGAGTGAGTAAATGTCGCCTATCTTTCTAAGACAAAGCGCTTCGCCATCGGCATTTAGGTTTTGCTTGTATTTTTTCTTTGCGGTATTGTAATGGGTTAGAGCTAGATCTAGGTTATTATCCTGTCGTTCAATATTACCTAGGGTATTGTACAGGTCAGCAATCACCTGATTTTGGCTATTTCTAAGTGCAATTTTTATTGCTTGGGTTATGGTATTCCTGGCTTTGCTTGGTTTATTTAAATCGAGGTAGGTTTGGGCAATATTCTTTAGCACCCGAGTAACCTGGAGGTCGTCGCCTTTCTTCTCGCTCAGTTCCAAAGCTTTTTGGTAAGCGTTAATGGCATTGGTATATTGTTTTTGGTCATAGTAAACATTGCCCAGATTTTGGTAAATGTATACGTTAAGGTCAGGCTTAACATTAAGGTTTTCAACCAAACCTTTTGCTTCATTCATATACTTTTGGGCATTGCGGAATAAGCCAAGGCGCCGGTAAACCAGGGCTATATTTACCATTGTGCGAGCAATATCTTCGTCTTTCCCATACGACTGGCGAATTTTTAGAGCCAGTAGGTATCTGCGGAGTGCCTCAGGGTAGTCCTCAAGGCTTAAATAGGTATTCCCTAACTCATTATGGATACTGGCTTCTGCTAGCGGGTCGCCAATTTCTTTTGAAAGTTCCAGCGCATTATTGAGCGATATTATTGATTCGGCCTTGTTTTTTAGCAGTAAATAGGCTTTAGCTATATTGTTCAAAGTGTTAATGCTCGACTGTTTATGGCCAAGGGCCTCTCTGATATTCAGGCTTTGTTTGTAGTATTCAATTGCCTTTGCAAGCTGAGAATACTTGAGGTAAACTCCGCCCATGATATTAAGAATATCGCCTAGTTCCTCGTTTAGCTTATTTTTTTCAGCTAATTGAAGAGCTTTGTTAAGATGACTTGTCGCTTTGTCGAAATTGCCTATTTCGCGGTAGGTTAGTCCGATATTCTTTAAAAGTTGAATAATTCTGAGGGTGTCAGTGTCCTTTTCGGCTGCAATCAGCCCTTCGAAGTACGATTTAAGTGCCTCCTGGTAATTGCCAAAGTTCCAGTGGGTGCTTCCAATGCTTTGATGGCATTCAGCAATACTGACTCCGAATTTTTTTGCAATGGTTAATGCTTCGGCCTTTTTGCTCAAGGCATCGTTATACTGCCCAATTTCCTTGTAAATATCTCCCAGCTGCAGTAAACTTTGCACAAGCAAGCGTTTATTTTTCTCTTTCAAAGCTATAAGCCTTGCCTTTTCATTAACCTTGACAGCTTCGCTATAATTACCAGATTGTTGCAGTAATGCTGATTTTTGTAAAAGAGCATTAATGTATAAGGGTTGGTTTCTTTTTGACTGTGATATACTAATTGCTGAATCAACATGACCTAAGGCCTTGCCAGTAATGCCCAGCCCACTTTTGTATTCGCTCATAGCAAGGTGATAAAGCGCTCTAAGCGAATCGTTGGGGTTTTGTTTCACCAGTAAAAAAAGTCGGTTACAGCTTATGGCCGTGATTTCCGGATTCTCAGTGGAATACCTTTTAATCGTGTTAAGTAAGCTGTCAGTATTGACCTTTGAACCTTGAGGAAAGGAGGGAAAAGTCAATAGGACTAGAAAAAAGGAAACTTTAATTTTTTGCAGCATTTTAAATACTATAAGTAATGCTCCTAGCAAAGTAAGGGAAAAAAATGAAAATGGCAAACAAAAAGGAATGGGTTATGCAAGTGGTATAGTAAAGCGAAACTCGCTACCACTGCCTTTGGAGCTGTTTGCCCAAATTTTACCATTGTTCTTAGTAACAAATTCGTGGCAAAGCAGTAGCCCCAGTCCGGTACCTGTTTCATTGGCGGTTCCTTTGGTACTGAATGAACCGTCAATCTGGAATATGCGGTTAATATCATTTTCATCAATGCCGATTCCCGAATCTTTTACAATGACCTCGGCCATTTTGGGATATTCTTTTGATTCACTGGCAGATATCTCAATATTTCCTCCAATATCAGTAAATTTAATTGCATTGCTCAATAGGTTGCGAATTACGGTTGCTATGCTGTTTTTGTCGGCATATACACTTATAGTTGGACTTGCCTTAACGGAAACATTTATCCTCTTCTTTTCGGCGTTTGCGTTTAGGTTTACCACTTCTTGCTTTATTAAAGGCTCAAGTTTGAACTTCTTGGGAATGTAGTTGATGCTACCGGTTTGAGCCCGTGTCCACTGTAAAAGGTTATCGAGCAACTTGTAAAGGTTTTGAGCTGACTCAGAGATTACCGAGATGTATTCTTTCTTTTCGTTATCGGTCAGGTGGTTAAAATTGAGTTTTAGTATATCGCTAAAGCCTATTAAGGCGTTAAATGGATTTTTTAATTCATGGGCAATAATTGAGAATAGTTTATCCTTAGTGGCGTTTAGTTCACTAAGGTTTTTTTCGGATTGCTTAAGTTTTTGGTTTATATCGTATAACTCTTTGTTTTTTTCAGCCAGTTGCTTGTTCTTTTTTTGAATAATTCCTAATATTAGCGATGTGCCAATAAATGTGACAAGTAGGAGAAGAGTTAGCGACACCAGAACCTGCTGAAAACTTTTTTGCTTTTGGTACTGGAGTTCCTTTAGTTCAACATCTTTTTTCAGGAGTTCAATCTCCTTCTCTTTGGTTTCAGTTTCGTATCGGGTTTGCATCTCAGCAATACTCGAAAGGCGTTGCTGAGTATACAGGGTGTCGGCATAGGCTAACTCAATAGCCTTATAGCGATAAGCTTTTTGAAAATCGCCTTTCCGTGCATTGAGTTCACTAAGCAATTGATAGGTTTCCTGTTTGTAGGCAGGGTCTTCAACGTTTAAGATATTTTTTAAAGTTTTCCTTAAAACCTCGTCGGCCTTTTCTAGTTTACCTTGCTTAAGATAGGTTGATGCGATATTATTTAGAGTGTTATGGGCAGCGTCTATATCATGGGTTTTAACTGATATTTCATACGATTTAAAGTAGTTGCTTAGAGCTTTATCAAATTCATTTATCCTGTCATATAGGTAACCTATATTGTTATAGGCTGTTGCAATACCTGATGAATCATTTAGTTGAGTAGCAATATCAAGCGATTTGGAATAATACTCCAAGGCTTTCTGAAAATCGCCTTTTTCATCCAGTATTATTCCTAAGCTGTTTAAGGCAATGCTGAGTCCGCTAATGTTTTTGCTTCTTTTCCACTCCTTAAAAGCAAAGGTGTAGTACTTCTCGGCCAGTTCCAAATTTTTCAAGTCCCTATTAAGCGAACCTATGAGGTTGTACAGGTTAGCCTTTAATTCGTCAATTTTTTTTTCGTTTGCTATATTTAAAGCCCTAAAAGCGTATTCCAACGCTTTGTTTTTATCGTTTATTTGGTTATAAAGGCTTGCAATACTGTAAAGTGAATATGATTGCAGGTCGTACTGTTTTGCTTTTTCGTAATACTCTGCAGCCTTATTATGGCTACTTATTGCATGGCTAAATTGCTTAAGTTCTACGTAAACAAGCCCAAGATTATGGTATGAGTTCCCAATTTTTAGGAGGGTTCCATTCGACATTCTGAATTCCAGTGATTTCAGGTAATAGTTTAAGGCTGTTTCATTTTGGTACTTTGAGGAGTAGGCATTCCCCAGGGCATTATAGGCATCGCCAATGGCATCGTTGCTGCCATCGGCTTTTGCCTCTTTGAGCGATTTTTCTGCAAAGATGATGGACGAGTCAGGGTTTACATCCCAGTAATATTTTGATATATCAATAAGAACGTCGATTCGTTCTTTGCCTTTAACACTTTTAAGTTGATTTTTTAGACTATCGAGTTCCTTTTCGGGTTGCTGAGCAAAACCCAAAATTGTAAAAACCAGGGTAGTTATAACGAAAATTATTTTCAATATAAACCCTTTCAACTGCAGTTATTTTTTGCCAATTTACTAAAATATGTTATTCCACTCTACTTTTTATTTCACCGTCCCAGAACTTTGTTGTAATCATGACACCATCATTAATTTCGCTTACACTTTTTACGCATTTCCCATCAATCATGGTAATTGTAAACCCTTTCTTTAACGTATTTTTAGGGCTCATTGTTTCTATCAGCCTGCCCAAAAAATCTACTTTTTGTTTGTTTGCTGTTAGGCTTTGTAGTGTATACTTTTTTAACTCCTTTTGGAATTTCTCGATGGCAATTCTTGGAGTATTAATATAGTTTTGGGCTACAGACTTTACCTGCTCTTTCAAATCGTTTACTTTCGATAAATTTTTATACGTGTAAAACTTAGCCAGCACTGGTAGCGATGACCATGTTCTGGTCAGCCTGTTTTTATGGTGCGATACTGTAAGTAGGCTAGCCGATTTGAGCTGGTCGGCAAAAAAAATCAGCTGCGATTTTGAACTTTCGATATAGCTTGTTGATAGCCCCACTAGACTGTCAACCAGTGTTTGGTAATGCTGCTCGGCTTCGTTTGCTAAATCAATAAGATACTCCGCAAGGGCAGTTGGGGTTTTTACTGCTTTGTAAGCAACCAGGTCGGAAACGGTGGTGTCCTTTTCATGTCCTATTCCGGTGATAACGGGCAGAGGGAATTGTGCAATATGGCTTGCAATGGCGTACGAGTCGAAGCACGATAAGTCGGCAGATGCTCCACCACCACGGACAATAGCCACCAAGTCAAATCTATCTATTTCATTGTAGATGTTTGATAGTGTTTGAATAATTGAGGCTTCAGCATCTTCGCCTTGCATAACGGCTTCAAATAGTTTGATTGTAAAACGGTAACGGTTTTTGTTACCTAGTAGTTGCTTCCGGAAGTCTTCATACCCAGCAGCCTGTGGCGACGATATCACGGCAACTCTGTTAGGGAGTAAATCGAGAGTTTGCTCCCGATTCATGTCGAATACCCCATCGGCTATAAGGCGGTTAATGGTTTCGCGCCGTTTTAGCTCCAAATCGCCTATAGTGAATGTGGGTTCAATGTCAGTAATGTTTAGGCTGTAGCCGTAAACCTCATGAAAACTTACCTGTGCCAGTACCATAACCTTAAGGCCGGGAGCAAGCTTGCGACCAGTAGTGGATTCAAAATATGGTTTAAGCATGCGGTAGCTGTACGACCATATGGTTGCCCTCGCACGCGCCACTATGTTGTCCGATTCTTCATCCTTTTGAATCAGTTCAAGGTAGCAGTGCCCTGAGTAATGCTCCTTTATTTCGCTAATTTCACCCACAACCCAGTATGCCTGCGACAAGTATTGGCTTAGGGTATCTTTTACCAGCAGGTTAAGCTCCTTGAGCGAGTATGATTTTTGTTTTTCTGCCATCATTGTTTAATACCCTTAACGTAGTAACTGTTTCCTGAGACAGCGATTGACAATAGGTAAATCCCTTCAGGTAATTCGTCTGGAATGTTGATTTCAATTATACCTATCCCATCGCTAATTGCCGTGCCTGTATAAATCAATTGACCATTGGTTGTAAAAATTGAGATTTTTGCAGGCATAAAGGATTTTCCAAATCGTATATTAATTTTTGAAGTGAAAGGGTTTGGCCAAAGTTCAATACTTTTTTTCGCGTCGGTAGTACTTGGAGTTGATGCCTGGGCAAAATCGGGGATTCCGTAACCTATGCTATTATCGGGTGATGCATAGCTTGACGATGAGCTTTTAACAAGTTCAACAATTTGTTGAGCGGTAAGCGATGGCTTAGTTTGCCAAAGGCAAGCCACCATGCCGGCCACCAAGGGCGATGAGAAAGATGTACCATTGGATGTTCCGGTTGTTCCTGTGGCAATGGCCAAAAAGGTGCCTTTGCCCATGGCGCAAACATCGGGTTTTATTCGACCATCGGCTGTTGGGCCAAATGAACTGAAATCTGCCTTTACTTTGTTGCTATCCACCGCGCCAACCGTTAGAGCGTGTGGTGAATCGGCAGGGGCCGATATGTAGTGCCAAGGGGCGTTTCCTTCGTTACCAGCACTCACAACCACTACCATTCCTTTGCTTGCTGCCATGTTGGCGGCAAGTGTGACAGGGGTAGTTTTGCCATTCAGGTCCTGATAGGTGTGATTTTGGCTAGCAACATCAAAAGTGGTGTAACCCAGCGAGGAGTTAATAATGTCGGCCCCAACACTATCGGCAAACTCCGCCCCTGCGGCCCAATTGTATTCCTCAATTAATTGCTCAGTGGCCGCATCCTCGGTTCTAATTAACCAATACTTAGCTCTTGGGGCTGAGCCAATTAGTTGCCCGTCAATGTATCCCCCCATGGCCGATAGTACCATTGTTCCGTGGTAATGCTCTTTGTAAATATCCGATTGCGGATTGACAAAATCACGGGTTCCAAGTATTCGGCCTCTTTGCCAAAGGCTATCGAAAGCATTGTGAGTATCTACGTTCAGGAATCCTGCATCGAGCACAGCAATAACTTTTTCCTGACCAAGGTAACCATTGGCATGAAGCAAATGGCCATTCATCATGGCGATTTGCGTGTATGATGCGCCGTAGTTTAACCCTGCAATTTCCTTTTTTTCAGTTAGCCCAAGGGGCTGCCACTCCGTTTCCTCCACTGCTTTTGATTTAGCCGGCTCGTAAATCTTGGTTACATTTTTTACAAAGGGTAGCCCTTGTACGCTTGTTACCTGCTCGGGGGTTAAAGTGGCAACTACACCATTAAACCAGCGCAAGGAGTAGTGAACCATTGTAGCACTCTGCGCTACCTGGTTAATATAGGTAGGCGATACCGGTAAATCATCGCTAGTTATGGCAATGCCCTGTTTCGTCCGTCGATCAATTGCCCTTGCCGATAAGAATTCGGTTGGGTTATCAACGGAGTATGTTGAATTCTGTTTGTCAGTGAATGCAATAAAATACTTTGCCTGAGCCGAAACGCTAAATGGCACTATGCTTGAGATGATAAACTGTAAAATAAGTATTCTCATCTGGTATATACATCACAAGTTTTAGTATCGGGTTTCCGTTGAGTTCATTACTTCATCAATTGATGGTTCCTTTAATTTTCCTGCATTCTTTAAAAGTGAATCTAAATACTTTGATTCCTTTTGAATAAGTTCATTTTCGTTTTCGGCTATTCCATTGTTATACTTAATGGTTTGTGTTATTTTTCCATCGGCATCGTAAAATTTCCATTCGCCATGCTTTAGCCCTTTTATATAGGGACCTTCAATTTTTATTGTACCGTTGGGGTTGAACACCTTCATGGTGCCATCAATCTCACCATTTGTATATGGGATAATGCTTTTATTTAACCCATTTTCAAAAAATTGTATTACCAAGCCATTTAGGTTCCCATTGGTGTAGCTTGCGCTTTCCATAACTTTACCGGTAGGGTAATAACTTCTAATTCTTCCGTTTTTCAACCCGTTCGTGTATCGTTCCTCAAAAATCAATTTCCCGTTTAAGGAGTAATACTGCCAAAGGCTATCCTTATGCTGATTTTTGTAAAAGCCGTGAACAATTTTTTTCCCGTATTCGTTGAAGAAGGTTGTAGAAATGTAGGGTGAAGATTCGGAGTAAACCATTAACGCCTTTAGCTCTCCGTTTCGGTGGTATCGCCTAAATTCCCCAACCGGTTTGTCGTCCTTGAACCAACCCTCGTAGGCTTTATTTCCGTTTGGGTAATGCTTGCACCAGTAACCTTGCTTTCGGTTTTGGCTATCAAGCTGGTTTTTTGCACCATCAGTTTGGCCAATGGCTGTACCACAAGCAATTAGTAAAAATAAAAAGATAGTATTATGTTTCATGTTTTTTGTTTTTAAAAGAAAGCCCTTCAATATATATGATGCAAATTTAATCCGAATTATATATTAGAAAACAGGGAATCGATTATGGGTTTATAATTCATATTTTTTGAACATTTCAAGTAAACTCTAAATTCGGATAAGTTCATCTACTAGTTAGGTAAATGTAGTCACATAAGGATTGTTGCATTGGAAAAATTTTTCACTGGTTGTATTAAATAAAAAAAACCGCCCAAAAGGCGGCTTTAGTTTTATCCGTTTAAATTATTTCACCTCTTCAAAATCAACATCGGTCACTTCCTGGTCGTTGCCCGATGAGGACGAGCTACCTGCGTTAGCATTGGCTTGCTGTCCGGCACCTGCGTTAGCTTGAGCCTGTGCCTTGTAAAGTTCCTCCGATGCAGCCTGCCAAGCAGCATTGAGTTCGTTGGTTGCGCTCTCAATGGAGGCTAAATCTTGGCTCTTGTGAGCGTCCTTAAGTTTGCCAAGAGCTGCCTCAATGGTGGACTTCTTATCGGCAGGGAGCTTATCGCCAAACTCCTTGAGTTGCTTTTCGGTTTGGAAAATCAGGCTGTCGGCAGCGTTAATCTTCTCGATACGCTCTTTTTCTCGGCGGTCGGCCTCTTCGTTGCGTTTGGCTTCCTCGCGCATGCGCTTGATTTCCTCTTCAGTAAGACCCGATGAAGCCTCAATTCGTATTTTCTGCTCTTTGCCTGTACCTCTATCCTTAGCAGTTACATGGAGAATACCGTTTGCGTCGATATCGAAAGTAACCTCAATTTGGGGTACACCACGTGGGGCAGGGGGGATTCCATCGAGGTGGAAACGTCCAATGGTTTTGTTATCCTTTGCCATGGGGCGTTCCCCTTGAAGCACATGTATTTCAACGGACGGTTGATTATCGGCAGCGGTTGTAAACACCTCGGTTTTACGGGTAGGGATGGTTGTATTGGCTTCAATGAGCTTGGTGAAAACACCTCCTAAGGTTTCGATACCAAGCGAAAGAGGGGTAACGTCAAGCAAAAGAACATCCTTTACCTCCCCGGTAAGCACGCCACCCTGAATGGCTGCGCCAACGGCAACAACCTCATCGGGGTTTACACCCTTATTGGGTTTGCGGTTAAAAAACTTTTCAACCACCTCCTGAACCTTAGGGATACGGGTTGAACCACCAACCAGAATTACCTCGTCGATATCGGTAGGCTGTAGGTCAGCATCGGCTAATGCTTTACGGCATGGTTCAACGGTGCGTTGAATAAGATGGTCGGCTAGTTTCTCAAACTGGGCTCGGGTTAAGGTTTTAACTAGGTGTTTGGGTATTCCATTAACCGGCATGATGTACGGTAGGTTGATTTCGGTAGTAGTTGTGCTTGAGAGTTCAATCTTAGCTTTTTCCGCAGCTTCCTTTAAGCGTTGGAGAGCCATGGGGTCTTTGCGGAGGTCAACGCCTTCGTCTTTCAGGAACTCATCAGCTAGCCAATCAATAATTACTTGATCAAAGTCGTCGCCCCCAAGGTGGGTATCGCCATTAGTTGACTTAACCTCAAAAACTCCATCGCCCAGTTCAAGGATTGAGATATCGAAGGTTCCCCCTCCGAGGTCATAAACAGCCACTTTGATGTCTTTATTCTTTTTATCGAGCCCGTAAGCCAATGCTGCTGCAGTAGGCTCGTTGATGATACGACGAACCTTTAGGCCTGCAATTTCACCTGCTTCTTTGGTAGCCTGCCGTTGCGAATCGCTGAAGTATGCCGGAACGGTGATAACGGCCTCGGTTACTTCGTGTCCCAGGTAATCCTCGGCAGTTTTCTTCATCTTCTGGAGAATCATTGAGGATATCTCCTGAGAGGTGTACAGGCGGCCATCAATATCCACACGTGGTGTGTTATTATCGCCACGAGCCACCTTGTAGGGCACACGAGGAACTTCTACCTGTGCAACCTTGTCGTAGGTTTCACCCATGAAACGTTTAATTGAGAATATGGTTTTTTGGGGGTTTATGATGGCCTGGCGTTTTGCAGGGTCGCCAACCTTGCGTTCACCGTTTTCGGCAAATGCAACCACCGATGGGGTAGTGCGCTTACCCTCGCTGTTTGTAATAACAACCGGTTCGTTACCTTCCATTACGGCAACGCATGAGTTGGTTGTTCCTAAATCAATTCCTATTATCTTGCTCATTGCTTTAAAAATTTATTGTTATACTTTAATTTTTTCAAATTTCGTTGTTCCTATCGTTATGTTCAATCATTATGCCATTTAAAAAAAAACAGTAGAAAAGACGAAAATCTGTCATAATTATTTGAGATTTCAGTAATCCTTTGTCAGGTTTCTTTGTTTAATTAGGGTTGATGTGTTTATAAAGCACAGGTTTTCAGATGCAACTGCACATGTGTGCCTTTTTGTCAGTTTTGTCTATTTTAATAAATTAGCTTAGATTTTCCTGAATATTAGATTACCTTTGGCAAATATTAATGTTTGAATCTATGTCGAGCGAGAGTAAAGTAAAAGTGGTAACCACCCATGTGCTTCAGGAGATGAAGGTTAGGGGTGAGAAGATAGCAATGCTAACAGCATACGATTACTCCATGGCCAGAATACTGGATGCTGCAGGGATTGATGTTTTGCTTGTTGGCGACTCAGCGTCGAACGTAATGGCAGGCCATGTATCAACCCTTCCCATTACTCTTGACCAAATGATTTACCATGCCAGTTCGGTGGTACGTGGGGTAAAACGTGCCTTAGTGGTGGTTGATATGCCTTTTGGTACCTATCAAGGTAATTCAAAGCTAGCCCTGCACTCCGCCATTCAGATTATGAAGGAGAGCGGCGCCGACGCCGTTAAGCTCGAAGGTGGTTCAGAAATTATCGATTCGGTTGAACGAATACTCTCGGCTGGCATTCCAGTTATGGGACATCTTGGACTTACGCCCCAGTCAATCCATAAGTTTGGAACTTATGTGGTTAGAGCGCGCGATGAGGCTGAGGCCAATAAGTTGGTTGAAGACGCTCACCTACTCGAAAAAGCAGGTTGCTTTGCCATTGTCCTGGAGAAAATCCCTGCTGCGTTGGGGCAAAAGGTTGCATCGGAGATCAAGATTCCGGTGATTGGTATAGGTGCAGGTAGAGATGTCGATGGGCAGGTTTTGGTAACCCACGATATGCTTGGAATCAACCAGGAGTTTTCGCCCCGCTTTCTTAGGCGGTACCATAATCTGAATGCAGAAATGCTTGGCGCATTTCAGGCCTACATTAACGATGTGAAATCGCTCGATTTCCCTAACGAACGTGAGCAATACTAATTTAGAAGATGGCAAATTTCTCAAGCGACAGAATTCTTTACGAGGATAACCACTTTATTGCAGTCAATAAGTACTGTGGCGAAATTGTTCAGGCCGACAAAACTGGCGATGAATCGCTGGTTGAAACGGTTAAGCGGTATATTAAGGAGCGCGACAGCAAACCGGGGCGTGTATTTCTTGAAGTAACCCACCGTATTGATAGGCCTGTGAGCGGAGTAGTGCTTTTTGCAAAAACAAGCAAGGGGTTAAGCCGCATCAATAATCTTTTTCAGGAAGGTAAAATAACCAAAAAGTACTGGGCTATTGTTAAAAATATTCCTCCTGCAGAGTCTCAAACATTGGTGCATTACCTTTTACGCGATAATAAAAAGAATAAGTCGTATGTGTACAATCGCGAGGTGCATGGTTCAAAAGTTGCAAAACTGAAGTATGAGTTCGTGGGTAGGACTGAGAATTATTACCTGCTAGTAATAGACCTTATCACTGGCAGGCATCATCAAATACGAGCACAACTTTCCAAAATTGGTTGTCCTATCCGTGGCGATCTTAAATATGGCTATCCCCGATCAAACTCCAATGGTGGTATCGATCTGCATTCAAGGATTTTTGGGTTTACCCATCCAATTTCAGGGGAGGAAATAAAAATTGCTGCACCTCCTCCCAATGAGAAACTGTGGAATGAGTTTTTATTGTTAGGCTTGGATTAGGTTTAGGTATGAATAGGATTTTAGTAGTATTGCTTGCTACCCTAACAGGATTTCATTTATCAACCTCTGCTCAAAAGCGAATTTCGCGTGAGGAGTACATAAGCATCTATTCACATATTGCTGTTAATAACATGAAGCAGTATGGCGTACCTGCAAGTATTACTCTTGCTCAGGCCATACTGGAAAGCGATAATGGGAATAGCACATTGGCAGTAAAAGCCAATAACCATTTTGGCATAAAATGCCATAAGGACTGGACTGGGGCAACCATTTACCACGACGACGATCGAAAAGGGGAGTGCTTTAGAAAATACAAAAATCCAGAGCAATCGTTCACCGATCATAGCCTTTTTCTTAGAGGAAGGAAGCGCTATGCATTCCTTTT
Organism: Bacteroidales bacterium; assembly: GCA_011045955.1. Classification (GTDB taxonomy): domain Bacteria; phylum Bacteroidota; class Bacteroidia; order Bacteroidales; family Tenuifilaceae; genus Tenuifilum. The sequence goes on from DSBV01000047.1 coordinate 12,398, forward strand.
TGAACTGAACCCTACCGATTACAAAGCTTGGGCTCGTGGATTAAAAAAGGCAGGTTACGCCACAAACCCTAGGTATGCCGAAATGCTTATTAGGATAATTGAGGATAACGAGCTTTACCGATACGACCAAGGAGTAGATGTGAGCATTAAACCGCCAAAATCAACTGTTACGGATTGGGATAATTACGAAATCAACCTCTACAAAAAGCGGCCAGTTTTTATTAGGAATAGAATTAAGTATGTTGCTGTTAGGGAAGGCGATTCCTTTGAATCGCTATCAAAGGAGTTGGAGTTAATGCCCTGGCAGCTATGCAAATACAACGACTTAACTCGCGATTCAGTTCTCCGTTCGGGACAGGAACTATACATTCAGCCCAAACGATGGAAAGCAGATAGGTCGAATCCGGTTCATACTGTGGAACAGGGCGAAACCATGTATAAAATTTCGCAGATGTACGGTGTTAAGTTAAAGTCGCTTTACCGCAAAAATAGAATGAAACCAGGCGATGAACCAGAGGTGGGGCAACTTATTTACTTGAGGAAACGTAAACCCCTATAACATTTCTATAAATTGAGTATTATGCCATCCCCTAAGGAATTCATCAATTCCCATGGCTTTTTTACCTGCCTGTTGAACAGTTTTTAGCGCAAGGGCACCCTGTGAGCAAAAAACGTGGAAAAATGTTTTCCCATCGGTTTTCACTGTCCCAGGCTTTTGTGAGTGAACCAGGTCAAGTTTTTCAGCCTGGTAAATTTTTATAGGTTTAATTGTTTCAACATTGCTCCTATTGGTTTTAAACTCTGCCCATGCAGCAGGGTATGGGCTAAGCCCCCTAATGTGGTTGAAAACATTAGGGGAGGGATTGTTCCAATCAACACGACAGGTTTCCTTAAAAATCTTGGGGGCTGGTTTTAGCTCTCCATCAACTTTGATTTGGTTTTGAGGAATTGGATTGATAGAACTAGCATAAAGCATGTTTATTGTTTCAACAACAAGACTTGCCCCTAGATACATCAGCTTATTGTGGAGTTCCCCGGCGGTTTCGGTTTCGCCTATGGGTATTCTTTTTTGAAGAAGGATACTACCAGTATCAATCTGGTCATCAAGTAAAAAAGTGGTAACTCCAGTTTCCTTTTCACCATTGATGATAGCCCAATTTATAGGGGCTGCACCCCTGTACTGGGGTAAAAGCGATGCATGAAGGTTAAAGGTCCCTAAATGAGGAATTTGCCATACATCCCTAGGTAACATCCTAAAGGCAACCACAACAGCAATATCAGGATTTAACTCTTTAAGTGTTTGAATGAACTGCTGATCCTTTAGCTTTTCTGGCTGAAGTACAGGAATATGATTTTGCTTGGCAAAAACCTTTACGGGCGATGGATGAAGCTTTAAACCCCGGCCTGCGGGTTTGTCAGGTACAGTGATTACTGCTGACACGTTGTATCCTGCTTCAATTATCGATTTAAGCGGTTCAACGGCAAACTCGGGCGTGCCCATGTAAACAATGCGGGGTGATTCCTTTGCTGGCATCGGGTTTTAGTCCTTTTTGGGGTTGAAAAGGTTGATGTGTCCCATGCGTTCATGCTTTGTTTTGAGGTAAAACTCGTTGTAAGGGTTTGGTGGAATAACAAGGGGTATGTTTTCAACCACATGTAATCCATAGCCCTCAAGTCCACTTATCTTTTTAGGGTTGTTGGTAATAAGTCTCATGTTTTTTACACCAACCTCGCGTAAAATGCTTGCCCCTACGCCATAATCGCGTTCATCGGGTTGGAATCCCAGTTCTACGTTGGCATCAACGGTATCTAACCCTTCCTCTTGAAGTTTGTAGGCGTGTATCTTATTGAAAAGCCCTATGCCTCGTCCTTCCTGGTTGAGGTAAACTAAAACGCCTTTACCTGCTTTGTCAATCATTTTCATGGCCTCGTGGAGCTGCGGGCCGCAATCGCAGCGGTAGGAGCCAAAAATATCACCTGTAACACATGACGAGTGAACCCTTGCAAGAACAGGCTCATCGGGTTCCCATTCGCCTTTTATCAGGGCTACGTGCTCAAGACCATTGGTTTTTTGGCGGAATGGGATTAGGTCAAAATATCCAAACTCCGTTGGTAGTTTAACCTTAACCCCTCTCTCCACAATGCTTTCGAATTGGAGCCTGTAACTTATCAAATCCTTAATGGTAACAATTTTCAAATTGAGCTCCTGGGCAATCTTAACAAGCTGGGGAAGGCGTGCCATGGTGCCATCGTCGTTCAAGATTTCAACCAGTACTCCACCGGGTGTAAGGCTTGCTAGCTGGGTAAGGTCAATGGCTGCTTCGGTATGGCCTGGGCGGCGTAAAACGCCCTTTTCTTTTGCGCGCAGCGGGAATATATGACCCGGTCGGGCAAGGTTTTCGGGTTTAGTATTGGGGTCAACAAGTGCCTTTATGGTTTTGGCTCTATCGACTGCCGATATACCAGTTGTACATCCATGTCCAATAAGGTCAACCGATACGGTAAACGCCGTGTGGTGCAAGGCGGTGTTACGGCCTACCATGAGTTCTAGTTCCAGCTCGTCGCACCGCTTTTCAGGCAGGGATGCACAAATTAATCCACGCCCATACTTTGCCATAAAGTTAATTATCTCAGGCGTGATTAGTTCAGCAGCAGCAATGAAATCGCCCTCATTCTCCCTATCCTCATCGTCAACCACTATTATTACTCTTCCATTACGTAGCTCTTCTATTGCTTCATCAATTGTGTTTAACTTAATTTCTTCGTTGTTTGCCATTGTGCTGCCAGAATAAATTGATTAAAAAAAGGATTACGCAAAATTAGTATTTTGAAAGGAAAAATATCTTGTTAATTATCGGCTTTTCGGGTTACCTTCTCCCAAATATGTGTCTGTTTGCCAGTAAAAAAATAAAAAAATCCTTTTAGCATGGTAATATTCATCATAAAACCATAGTATGGGAAGGTTACAATAGCGTTTACTTTAGAGCGATTCCGGAACAAATATCCTACAATAACTAGTAGGTAAATAAAAGCAATAGTAATCATGGAGATTACGTAAATTAACGAACCATTGGGATTTAGTGATATAATTGCTGCGTTAAGTAATGGAGCAGCAACAATAGCAGGAGGAATCAAAACCCAACGCAAAAGTTTATGTGAAAAAAACTTGAAAGCCACTTCGGCACTTTTAAATGGATTTAGGAGATAAACATGTCTGCATAGTGCTTGAAAACAGCCGGCAGCAATTCTCACCTTTCGTTTCTTCTCATCCTCAACCGTAAGGGAACCAGTTTCCGATGCTACTGCGCCATTCTCGTATTTAACCTTATATCCCTGTTTGATTATATTTGCCGATACCTCAAAATCATCGAGTATAGTGTTGGCTTGTAAGGGTTTAAATAGGTTTGTTCTAATGGCATATAGTTCACCTGTGCCTGCGAGCGTTGAACCGGAGCAGCTTTCCACCATTTTCATAAATGATTCAAACCTCCAGTATAGTCCTTCACCTTTCGATGCCAAGGCATCAGTTTGGCTCCACAAAACTTTTTTCTGACCTGCAACACAACCCACCTCTGTGTTTTCAAAATGTTTAATCAAATCGATAATTGAGTTTAGGGATAGAAATGTATTGGCATCAGTGAATACGGTGAAAGGAGTTTTTACCAGCTTCATCGCATAGTTTATGGATTGGGCTTTCCCTACTCTTTCAGGATTCGAAACGAACGTAATGCCATTAAGTTTATTTAGCAATTCAGGGGTAGTGTCCGTACTGCCATCGTCAACCCAGATCTGAAATAATTTATCGGATGGGTAGTTCAGGCTGAGGGTATTTTGATATTTTGCCAATACGTATTTTTCCTCGTTATGTGCGGCAATAACGATGGTCACTTCCGGTAGATGACTAGTATTGGTTTCAGGTGAATTGTTTTTTCTTCGTGCACATAATATCCAAAGTACCAGTATGTATATGCTATATGTGTACAGAACAACACCAATTGCTAGCCAGAAAAGGAAATGGAGCATCATCCCTCTAGTTTTTTGTAAAACCCGGTAAGTTTTTCGGCTAGCACAACAGCATCGAGGTTATTCTGAGCAAATTCCATGGCGTTATGCGCAATTTTTTTTCCTAGGTCGGGGTTGTCGATTAGTGAGCATACCGCTTTGGCAAATTCATCGGGCGAATCGGCTATGAGAATGTGCTCGTTGTGCTTGATATCAATACCCTTAACAGCCATACTTGTAGCAACAATAGCTCTTTGCAGGTACATGCCCTCAATAATTTTAATCCGAATTCCACTACCTGAGAGTAGGGGTACGACCATTATTGGGCATTTGCTCAGAAAAGTTGAAGAATTGGCTACCTGTCCATGGAAAATGATGTTGCGCTCGGTAATTAGTCTTTCTGCCAGTTCTTCTGAAGCGTTCCGTCCGGCAATGTGAAACTCGATCTCAGGAATTTCCGATTGAATACGAGGCCAAACCCAGTTGATAAACCAATTTAAACCCTCAATGTTTGGCAACCAATCCAATGCACCAATGTAACAAATTGATGGGAAGTCAACTGGTTCAAAATCTTCGACAATCTCTTCCTTTAAATATCCAGCAGGTATGGTTATTGTAGGTTTGTTAAAATTATTTACCACAAACCACTGCCTGTCGGGTTCGGCAATGGCTACAAGGGCATCGACCTTACTTGAAATGTTCGATTCAACCCGCGCCAATCGTTTGGCAAGAACCTTAAAATAGAACTTCTTAACTTTATTAGTCTCGTTTTCGGATAGTTTTAGCCAAATATGATGTTCCACATTATGGCTCCTTAGCGAAAGGATTCCCTTAAAATGACTACGAATGGTATTAATGTAGGGGTAAAGGTAAAGCCCCTCAAGTTGGACAACATCAAAATGCTCGTTCAAAAGAATTTTTCTCATTAACCTTTTAAAGGGGGTACTTATGAATCGCTCAATGTTATAGGGGCGTAGCGAAAAAAAGAAGTTGAGGATATACCCTAAAAGGGTAGTTTTGATATTAACGTGTAGGATCTCAAAATTAACAAGAGCTTTAATCTCATTTGGAATTATTTCCAGCGAACTAGGGTGTTTTTGAGTACTTAAGGTTAGCACTGTTACATTATTGCCCGCTTTAGCAAGTCCAAGGCACATGTTAAGCGTTGCCAGCGTTCCCCCATCAACACTGGGGTAGGGTGGTTTGTGGGAAATTACAAGGATTCGCATTTGATATTTATTCGGTTTTAGGCGATAATTTGGTATGATCTTTTCTTGTAGTGCTAAAGCTAAGCAACTTTTTAACCTTTTCAATGTAGAAATCTGCATTCATAATCACTGAGTCGGTTGTTGCCTTGTACGAAAGGAATATCCCAAGTGGAAGTAGAATAAACGATGAAATCCACATGCCCATAAAGGGATTCCAGTAAAGTTCGCGAGCAAACTTTTCGCCGGTAATATTTATGATGTAGTAGATAATGAAAAAAAGAACCGAGATCACAACAGGTGTACCCAAGCCGCCTTTCCTGATTATGGCCCCAAGAGGTGCTCCTATAAAAAAGAATACAAAGCACGCAAATGCAAGGGTGAATTTTCTGTACCTCTCAATAATATGCCGGGCTATATACTTTTTTTTGTAGAAAAATTCATCTTTTGATGATGAGATATAGCTCTTAGATGATCGTGCAAATTCAGTGGCACGATCTAGAGCAGAAATTTTTTGTTCGGGCGTTAGCGAATTGTAAAGGGAGTCGATATTTAGGTTGTGTGAGGCTTTTACTTCGTCCTGGCGACGGCCCCAGTATGGATTTCTAAAAATACTGCCCCTGATTACGTGTTGCGAGAACAATTCAATTTGAGTGTTAAATGCATGGGAAAGTGAATCCTCTGTTTTTTTAAGTTGTGCAATATTTTGGGTTTGGTAGCTGTCCTTGAAAAAACTCTCATCGGCACGCTGAAGCTCAAAACCTTTTAGTTCAAATATTATCACCTCCTTTTCAAAGGTTTGTTTTTGGGCTGGTAGTTTTTCCTTGTAGCTGTAACGAGGCTTACGATTATCCCTAACCTCCTTGTAGCTATTGCCATTGTAAAGCGTGGCTACCAAAAACTTTTGATCGGCAGTAGGTTTCATATAGCCTGAATCGGCGTAGGTAACGGTGGTGTTTTCTTCATCCTTGCTGTGATCGTAAATAAGGATTCGGCGCATTAATCCTGTATTTGGTTTTTTTTCACCTACTTTTATACTATATCCTTCAATCAGGTTTGTAAAAACCCCTTCCTTTATTATAAGCTCAGGTTTTTGTTGTTTTACCGAATAGAGCAGTGTTGATATTTTAAGGTTAGTATAGGGCAGCACATTATTTGAAAAAAAGAATGCACCAACACTTATGAAAACAGTAAGTATTATTAGCGGTGTAAGTATTCGAGGCAGTGAGATACCAGCCGACTTCATGGCAAGCAACTCGTTATTCTCCCCCAGGTTACCCATGGTCATAAGCGAGGCGAGTAGCGTTGCAAGCGGGAGTGCCATAGGTAAAAGTCCTGCCGATGCATATAAGAGCAGTTCTGCTATCACGTCCCAGCTCAATCCTTTGCCCACTAAATCGTCAATGTATCGCCAAAGAAACTGCATAAGCAATACAAACATGGTAATGAAAAATGTCATTACTAGTGGGCCAATATACGATTTCAGGATAAAACGATGAAGTGTTTTCACGGATTAAAAAATTAGGAAAAACATTACAAATGTAATGTTTTTCCTTTAAAGTGACAGATGCGTTTAGTTTTAGCTTATGCCCCAATTAACCGTTTGAGTTCACCAATTTGGTAGTTCCATAATGATACCACTTCGTCGATATCCGACTCATCAACCTCCTCAATTACAGTAAGCGATACCTCGCCTGTGAGCTCATCTTTAGTAAGTTTAAATGCAAAATGGTGCCCAGCCTCATTTTCCTCGGTAATCCATCTAAACTTTACAAACTTATTTTCCTTTTTATCTACCAATTCAGCTTTTTTGATGTCGCCATCCCAAATGAAAGTGAATACATTTCCTGAAAGGTTTACATCGTTCGCAAACCACTCCGATAGACCATGGGGCGTGCTTAGCCGTTTAAAAAGTATACCTGGTGAGGTGTTTACCTGATACTCAAGTTCAACCTTTTGATTAGTACTTATTGTTCCTTTCATACCAGCAAGTTTTAAGTTACACTCAGTTCACGCCAAATTTTGAACTTAGCATAAGCAATTTATAAATAAAACGCAATACCCATGCCATGGTTTTGAAGTTATTTATTAACAGTAAGTTGTTAATAAACGAATAAATTGTAAACTTATTGGATTGAGAAGGGAACTACCCTTTTTGGCCTGCTACCATGCTGTTGGGGGAAGCGCTAGTAGAATCTCTTCAACCCTTTTGAAACCACCGACCTTCCCGATGAAATCGGGACGCTCTAACCAACTGAACTACCTCGACAGCACTGTATTTCAATAGCAAATCCATACTTCTTACTCGGCGACCAAGATGCGTTTGATAGGAGGAGTGTCAAATACCCATTAAAGCAAAAAAGCCTTCGACACCGAAGGCTTTTGGGCTTTGTAGCGAGAGCCGGGATTGAACCGGCGACCTCATGATTATGAATCATGCGCTCTAACCAACTGAGCTACCTCGCCAACACAGTATTTCAAAAACAAGTTCTTACTTTTCTTGGCGACCTTCCCGATATAAATCGGGACGCTCTAACCAACCGAGCTACCTCGCCAACACAGTATTTCTTATTACTTGCTAACGATGCAGTATTTAGGTATGTTTAAACAAGTATTGCCATTTTTTTTTGCACTGCAAAAATAAGTAAATTTTTAATTCGCAAAATAGTTTTAAGCCTAATTGCATTTTTTTCTGTGGGCAATTCCATGCCGTATTGAATTTCAAGCAAAAAGAATTACCTGTTACATGACAGTTTCATCGGTTTGCTTGGCTCTCTTTTGCAGTTTCTTAGCTTTCTTTTCCTTTTTCTTGCGACTTTTTATCTGCTTTTCGATCAGAATAACTGTAAAATATGCAATAGCACCAAGTAACCAGAGTGGCCAAAGTTTAACCAGAAGGATTGGGAACCAAAGAAAACCTTTCCATCCCCAATGGAACCCTTCCTTTATCCTTTGCCAGAATCCGGGTAGCTCCTCAGGGATATACTTGTATTCCAGTTTTTGGTAAAGGAACAACGATACTGTGCTAAGGTTAACCTGATGGTCGATATACTTTAACCTACCCTGAGCCGATTCAATTTCGGAACGGATTTCGGCCAACTTGTTCTCAATCTTCAGAATATCCTCAATGTTCTTTGCCTTGCGCAGATGCTTTCGGTAAGTTCTTTCAACTTCCTGCTTGTTCTTTAAACGCGTTTTAATATCGATATACTCTTCGGTTACATCCTGGGTATAGATATTCTGGTAATCGACTCTTTTGGCAATAGTAGCAATATCGCTAAGTAGATGGTCAAAGTTTTGAGCTGGCACCCTAATGGTTACGCTGTTACTTTTTTGGGTGTCGGATTCTTGGAAAGCTTCATTAGTAACATAGCCTTTATGCTTGGCCACAATGGAATCTACTTTTCGGCGCGATGTTAAGTAATCGGCTACCTCAATGCTAACATTTGCCGTTTTTATTACTTTGGGCTCTATATCAACCGTAGCAACATTTTTGGCTACAGGAGCGGCAATAACATCATCAACTGTTTCAGTAAAGACTTCAACCCCGCTTGATCGAATCGATTCGAGATTTGCGTTCTCATTAGACTTCCTTGTGCCACAGCTAATTGTTGATATTATCAGTATAAGCAGCAACAGGAATGATGCTCTTTTTTCCATAACATTTATTTTTTTGTTTTTACTATTATTATTTCAGAACCTACCTGAACCGTATCGTCGGGTCTAATTTTTGTTCTCCGTCGGGTTTCAACTGCACCGTTCAGCTTAACAAGGCCTTCGTCAACAAGTTGATGGGCCTCGCCACCGCTGTAAACAAGGCGGCATGCTTTGAGGAGTTTATCCAGCTGAATGTATTCGGTTTCAATTTCAAACTCAATCATACTGCTATGTCAAATTTTTATCAAGTTAAGTAAAAAAGTTAAATTTCGATTCTATTTAACAATCTTTGTATTTGCAAATAACTACCGATGGTAAAGGCTGAAGATATTAACCGTATTGCGCTTAATGTTGGTTTTCATGCTTGTGGGGTGAGCCGTGCCGAACGCTTGGATTACCTTGAAAGTGTCTATTTCAATTGGTTGGATAATCAGTACCACGCCACCATGGGCTACATGGAGCAAAATATTGACCTTAGGCTTGATCCTGCCAAGTTAGTTCCCGGTGCTAAATCGGTAATAAGCGTTTTGCTTTCATACAATACAGGCGATGTGCCCGTTAACACTCAATCCCCCCGAATTGCTCGTTATGCCTGTAGGGTTGATTACCATTCACTTATGAAAAAAATGCTCTGGGAGATGTTGAGTAGAATGCGAAAAAGCTATGGTGAAATAAAAGGACGAGCATTTGTCGACTCAGCACCGGTAATGGAAAGGGAGTGGGCTGTAAGAGCCGGGCTGGGTTGGATTGGCAAAAACTCGAACCTCATAAACAAGGAGTTGGGGTCCTATGTCTTTATTGGTGAGCTAATTGTTGATATTGACATTGAACCCAGCAATTATCGGGAAGGTAACCGTTGTGGAACCTGCACCCGTTGTATGGATTCCTGCCCAAGCAAAGCTATTGTTGCTCCAGGTACTGTTGATGCACGGAAATGTATTTCATATGTTACCATCGAAAGCAAACAAATGCTATCCGATAGTGAGATTGATAGCCTAAACGGATGGTGTTTTGGGTGCGATATTTGCCAGGAGGTTTGCCCTTGGAATAGAAAGGCTAATGTAGTTGACGGAGCGAATCAGGGAGTTAATGTTTTTAGAGATAAAAGCAATGTTTCACTGGCAACTCTTGGTGAAGATGAGTTCAATGTTCAGTTTGGTAGCACACCGCTATCAAGGGCAGGGTATGAAAAGATTAAAAGGGCAATACAGCTAATGGAAGGTAAAAATAAAAAATAAAAACTGCCGGAGGATATCCGGCAGTTTATGTATTGCTTAGTAGCGATAATGTTCGGATTTGTAAGGGCCTTCGGGTTTTACACCAATGTATTCAGCTTGCTTTGGGGTCAACTGGGTTAGCTTAACGCCAATCTGTTCAAGGTGAAGTCGTGCAACCTCTTCATCGAGGTGTTTGGGTAAGCGGTAAACATCAACGGGAAGATTTTTTGTCCAAAGTTCAATTTGGGCAAGGGTTTGGTTAGAGAAGCTGTTACTCATCACAAAGCTGGGATGGCCTGTGGCGCAGCCAAGGTTAACCAGACGGCCTTCGGCCAAAACAAAGATGGAGTGTCCATCGGGGAAAACGTATTGATCAACCTGAGGCTTAATATTTGCACGCTTAACATCCTTTTGGGAGTTGAGCCTATCCATTTGAATCTCGTTGTCAAAATGGCCGATATTGCAAACAATGGCTTGGTCTTTCATGCGTTGCATGTGTTCAAGGGTGATAACATCGCAGTTACCGGTAGCGGTAACGTAGATATTACCCTCGTCGAGAGTGTCCTCAACGGTTTTCACCTCAAATCCTTCCATGGCGGCTTGGAGAGCGCAAATGGGGTCGATTTCGGTTACAATTACACGGGCACCGTACGACCGCATGCTATGAGCGCAGCCCTTACCTACATCGCCATAACCGCAAACCACAACGACCTTGCCGGCAATCATGACATCGGTAGCACGTTTAATGCCATCGGCAAGCGATTCGCGGCATCCATAAAGGTTATCGAACTTGCTCTTGGTTACCGAGTCGTTAACATTTATGGCAGGGATAAGCAGTTCCTTACGTTCCAGCATTTGGTAAAGGCGGTGAACCCCTGTGGTTGTTTCTTCCGAAACCCCTTTAAGTTCCTTTACCAGGTTATGCCATTTGTTTGGCTCTTTAGCCAGAATATCGTTTAAAAGCGATAGTATAGCTTTTTCTTCGTGAGAGGAAGTTTCTCTCTCGAGGAACGATTTATCGTTTTCGGCTTTGTAGCCCCAATGAACCAGAAGGGTAGCATCGCCACCGTCGTCAACAATCAAGTTTGGTCCTTTACCGTCGGGGAATGAAAGGGCTTGAGCGGTGCACCACCAGTATTCTTCAAGGGTCTCGCCCTTCCATGCAAAAACGGGGATACCTGCGGCTGCAATGGCTGCTGCAGCGTGGTCTTGGGTTGAGAATATATTACAACTTGCCCAACGAACCTGTGCGCCCAGTTCAACCAGGGTTTCAATAAGCACTGCTGTTTGAATGGTCATGTGGAGCGAGCCGGTTATGCGAGCCCCTTTAAGGGGTTTTTGTGGGCCATACTTTTTCCGCAAGGACATTAGTCCTGGCATTTCCTTTTCGGCAATAGCGATCTCTTTTCTTCCCCATTCTGCCAATGATATATCCTTAACCTTGTAGGGTAAGGTAGCCTGAAATACTTGTTCCATTAATATTGATTTTATTGGTTATTATTCCTTTCGGGCCGTAAAGTTAGGAATAAGTTTTGATACCGTTCAACATTTTCGTTCTTTAGGGCCTCCAGGGCATTCTGCTTATCAATAACAAGTTGCTCCCTCAGGTGTTCAACGGAGGCAAAACGTTTTTCATCGCGTAAACGGGCTACGAGGGCAACCTCAATGCCCGAATTGTAAAGGTCATTTTCAAAATCGAAAATGTTGACTTCAATGGTTTGCTTGTTGTCAGTTTCAACTGTTGGTCTGAAACCAATGTTTAGCATACCTTTGTAAATGGTGTCGTTGGCGTTTACAACTACGGCATATACACCTTCCTTGGGGATAAGTTTAAGAGGGTCGTTTGGACGAGTGTTGGCTGTAGGGAAGCCGATCCTTCGTCCAAGTTGATTGCCAGTTTGAACGGCTCCGGTTATAAGGTATGGGTAGCCCAGCATCTGATTTGCAAGTTCAAGTTTTCCCAACAGGAGTGCTTCGCGTATTTTGGTAGAGCTTACATCAATTCCTCCAATTCTTTGCGACGGTATCACCTTCACGGTGAAGCCCATTTCACTTGAGAGTTTATTTAATAGGCTCGAATCGCCTGTTCCGCCTTTCCCAAAGCGATGATCGGTTCCTATGACAAAATGCTTGACCTTATATTCATACACTAACAGCTTGACGAAATCGATGGCATCCAGGTTGAAAAAATCCCGGGCAAATTCCTGAACAATAAAATAGTCGATTCCAAATTTTGCAATTATTTTGGCCTTTTCGTTTAGGGTGTTGAGGAAACGAAGTTTTTCAGGATCTTTATGAAGGACAAGCCTGGGATGTGGCCAGAATGTTAACACAGCCGATTCCAAGCCCATGATTTCGGCGTCGTGAGTTACTGTTTGGATAAGCTCACGGTGCCCAAGGTGAACGCCATCGAAAAAGCCTAAGGTAAGAGCTAATTCCTTACGGCGGGTTTGATTTGGCCGTTGTATAATAATCATGTTTGGCTTGTGCTTACTCACATGCTAATTTGCAAAATTTTATTATTACAAAGTTATTTAATTGTTCACGATATTTTTCTTGTTGACCAAAGTTAAAAATATATTGACGAACCGACGTAAACTTTTGATAAGGGGAAAAGGCTTGCGTAAACCTTTCCCCTTATGCTGTTTTTCCATTATATCCAACGAACCAAGCAAAAATCCATGCGGTGAGGCAGAAGTGGGTTTTTGGGAAATATTCTTATTCCACATTCAAACGCACCGGGCTCAACAGGGATAAGCTTTAATCGGAAGGTGGCTCTTGAGCCCTCAAAACCGGCAAGTTCAAATTCATGAAGGCGCTTAACGGTTACCTGTTGGTTCTCAATCAGGTCGGCAACTACTAGTTCAACCCCAATTTCATCGGGAGCAAGCGTTCCTAAATCGAGAACAACTTCAGCTTCGTATTCATTGCCAAGCAAAATGGGTTCGCGGTTCATGTCGAACTGCTTAACACGAATTACTTCTATTTCGTCCCAACTGCGGGTAATACGTCGTTTCCAAGCCGAGATCTGTTTGGCTTCCTCAAAATCGTTCTCGGCAAGTTCGTTAAACCTATAGTATAGCTTGTTGTAGAATCGGTTTTGGTAATCGTTAATCATCCTGAGAGTGGTAAAGTTAGATGCTACCTGTGTCATGGATTTTTTGATAAACGAAATCCATTTTTGGGGAACATCGTCGGCAGTGCGTTCATAAAATGCAGGGACTACCTCATTTTCAAGAATGGTATAGATGAGTTCAGCATCGAGTTCGTCTTGGAATTCCTCTTGGGGGTAAGTGGGCTCCATTGGTAGTGCCCAGCCGGCATTCTCCCGGTAGCCTTCTACCCACCACCCGTCCAAAACGCTAAAATGGAGTACTCCGTTCATTACGGCTTTTTGGCCGCTGGTGCCGGAGGCTTCCATGGGGCGAGTTGGGGTGTTAAGCCAAACATCAACGCCCTGAACCATTCTTCGGGCCAGTTCCATATCATAGTTTTGGAGGAAAAGAATTCGGCCCAGGAATCGTGGTTGCTTGGATATCTCAATAATCTTTTTAATTAAATCCTGACCAGCTTTATCGTGAGGGTGGGCTTTGCCAGCAAATAGGATTTGAACAGGACGTTGAGGGTTGTTGACTAACTCCGCTAATCTATCCTGATCCTTAAATAGTAACCATGCCCTTTTGTAGGTTGCAAACCTGCGAGCAAAGCCAATGGTAAGTATCTTATCGCTTAGCTTTTCTTGTATCTCAATTACCTGTCGTGGGCTCTCAAACCTAACCAGGTTTGGATTATTCAGCCTCTTGTTAATTAGCTTGATTAGGCGTTTTCTTAGTTTATTCCGAATATCCCAGATTTTATTATCGGGCAAGTTATCAATGTCGTTCCAGTTAGGAAGCGAGTAGCCCAATTCGGAGTGGTCAGAGCTATCGTGCAGTGTTGCTTTCCATTCGCGAGCAGTCCAAGTAGGGAAGTGAACCCCGTTAGTCACATAGCTTATATGAAGTTCATTGGGGAAGTAGCAGGGCCACATGCCGGCAAACATTTTTCGGCTAACCTCGCCATGGAGCCAGCTAACCCCGTTAACCTCTTGCGAGAGCTTTATAGCCAGATGGCTCATTGAAAAACGCTCGGTTGTATCGCCAGGGGTCATTCGCCCTAAATCCATGAATTGCTCCCAGGTTATTTTTAACCTTTCGGGGTAATGAGCCATGTAGGTTCGGACTAATTCTTCAGGGAATGCATCGTGGCCGGCAGGGACAGGGGTGTGGGTAGTGAAAAGGCTCGATGCCCTAACAAGCTCCAATGCTTCAGGGAATGATAGTTTTTCTTCTACAATGTAACGGCGTAAGCGTTCTAGCCCAATAAATGCTGCATGACCCTCGTTAATATGGTAGATATCGGGGGTAATTCCTAATTCATTTAAGGTTCTTATGCCCGCTATACCAAGAATCATTTCCTGCTTAAACCGGTTTTCCAAGTCGCCACCGTAAAGGTGGTGAGTAATGGTACGGTCAAGGGGCTGGTTATCCTCAAAGTCGGTGTCCAGGAGGTAAAGGTCGGTTCTTCCTACCTCAACCTTCCATACCCGGGCATATACATCTCGCCCTGGGAACGCAACTTTAACGGTAATCCATTTCCCGTTTTCGTTACGCACAGGAGTGGCTACGCTTTGAGTGAAATTTTGCTGGTCGTAAACAGCTACTTGCTGGCCAGAGGCTGAAAGGGTTTGGGTAAAATATCCATAACGATACAAAAGACCTATCCCAACCATATCGATATTGCGATCCGAAGCCTCTTTCAGGTAATCGCCTGCTAATACACCAAGACCCCCTGAGTAAAGTTTAAGCGAGCTGTGCAATCCAAACTCCATGCTGAAGTATGCAATCCGAGGGCCATTGCGTTCGTAGCGTTTCATCATGTATGAGGTAAACTTCAGGTAAACCGATTGAAGTTTATCGACAAATGCAGTG
The DNA here is from genome assembly GCA_011045955.1 of Bacteroidales bacterium. Lineage (GTDB taxonomy): Bacteria > Bacteroidota > Bacteroidia > Bacteroidales > Tenuifilaceae > Tenuifilum. Next base: position 27,449 of record DSBV01000047.1, read on the forward strand.
TCGTTTTCTAGTTCCTGGAAGCGGGGTAAACTTATTCTTTCCAGGAACTGAATGGGGTTGTGCTCGCACTCGTTCCACAAGTCTTTATCAATTGACTCAAATATTTCTTTTGCATCGGTATTCCATGACCACCATAGGTTTCGTGAAATTTCATCGAGGGGTTTTAGTTTTTCTGGTAAGCGTTTTTGGATTATCAACCTAACCCAGTTGGGTTGATACTGTTTGAATTTCCGCTCAACTGTAGGCAAAACCTCTTGCCGTTCAACCTCCATGTACATTTGGGTGCGGTCGCCTACAACCTTAAGGGCTTTGTCGTATGCTTGAAAGTAGTAATCAATAAAATTTTCCCAAAGGGCAACACGCGATATCTCGTCGGCATTTTGTGCTAAATTCGATTTTTTGTTGCTGTCGAGTTTTATGTTGTAGTCGATGGTTAGAGCAATTTGCTCAACCACTTCGGGATCGTTGTCGTCGGTACGGTGAATTATTCTAATGGCATCCTTGGGGTTATTGTAATGCTTGTTAATCCAATCGCCAAAGCCCGCAAGGGTTGTGGTAATTGTAGGAACTCTAAAGGCTAAACTTTCAAGCGGGGTGTAACCCCAAGGTTCATAGTACGATGGGAAAACAGTGATATCCATACCTATGAGCAAATCGTAGTATGGCTTGTTGAAAATACCATCGTTTCCATTGAGGTAACAGGGTACCCAGAAAACTTTAACCTTATCGGTTGAAGCATTGTTTAACCCCAGCGCACGGATTCGTTTCAGTATTATCTCGGATTCGGGATCGTTGAGGTAGTGTGTAATATGAGTATCATCAAGTATGATGTAATTATCGGTTTCCTTTGCATCGCGTAGGTTATGGAATACATCCTTCCTGGGTCCATGATGTCCTGCAGGAATTAACAGGAATGCAAGTACCTCCTTTTCAAGGTTATTTTCGAGATTTAGCTTTGCTAGCGCTTCCAGGAAAACATCAATACCTTTATTCTTGAACTCGTAGCGGCCGCTAATTCCAATTACTAAGCTATCCTTTGCCACATCGTGTGCGAGCATAGCCTCGGCAACTTCGTAAAACTTTATCTTGCCTTCAAGTTTTCTAAGTTTAAACTCCTCTTCGGGTTTAGGAATAAAGGAGCCATCGAAACCGTTAGGAGTAATAAGATCAACCTCGTTGCTAAGAAAATATTTGCATTCCTGAGCTGTAATTTCGCTTACGGTAGTAAAGCAGTCGGCTTCCTTGGCAGCAATTGATTCAAGGGAGTGCTTGGCTACAACGTTAAATTCCTTGGCCATATGATCGGGATTATACTTATCGATATTGCTGTAAAGAGGAATGCCATTGCCGGCAATGCTACGTCCCAAAACGGTGGCGTGGGTGGTGAATACTGTTCCTATTTGTGGCGAATTTTGCTTTAGGTAAAGGAGTCCAGTGCCTGTCATCCACTCGTGGAATTGGGCAACCACTCTGTGGCGTAAGCTAAGGTTGAAGTTTGTGAAACTCTCAATAACCCTCCCGGCAGCGTAACCAAAAAGCGCTGGTTCAATGTAGTCCCATTGCCCGGTAATGGAATCGAGTTTAAAACGTTCCCAAAGGAGCTTGAATATCGCATCCTTTTGCGATATTAGGTCTGAAAAGTTTACCAGTATTGCAATTGGCTTGCAGGGTATATTCCATCGCCCAACTCTCACTGAGATGCCTTCCGATAAGGCTTGACTTTTCCAGGCTTTAAAAAGGTTAGGATCTTCAATAAACTCAAAGTTATGCTCCGTATCTTTGATGATATCGGGGCCAATGGTTATGTAGTTGTTTTTAAGTTCATCCTCCAGCAACGAAGCCTTAGTGGAAACAACGGTATGTATTCCACCTACCTTGTTACAAACCTCCCAACTTACCTCGAATAGGTAGTCGGGCTTCAGTAATTTTCCCTTCATACTATGAACCTTTATTTAGTTTTGTTTTTCCTGGTTGATTTTTGGGGTGTAGTGCTTTCCTTTTTCTCCTTAACGGCTTTGCTCTTAGTAGTTTTGGTTTTAGCAGTTGTTGGTTTAGTTTTGGCTGTTGCTGCTTTAGCTTTGGAGGCCGATGCTTTAGTTTTCTTGACCGTAGTCTTCGGAACCTTAGTTTTGCCTACCGATTTGGCTTTTGTAGTTTTTGGGGTTTCTGTTTTGGCAGTCTTTGAGGTAGCTTTTGATACCGATGTCTTGGTGGTTGATGTTTTGGCAGGCTTAGGCTTTGCTGATTTTGTGGTTTTTGGCTTAACTTCTTTAGCTTTCAGCACAGCCTGAAGCTCATTAATCTTTTCCTGATATAATTCGATGAGCTTGATGGCCTCGTCGGGATTGTCAATCTTCTCGTTTTCAGCTGGTTCTTCAATCAACTTGCTTTTAAGCCTGATGGTGAAATCGCTAAGAACATTCATAAAGTTTATGAATGCCTCGTATGGAGTGTCGTATGGGTTAAAGTATTTATGCACGTCGCCATCGCTGAACCATTTGGTGCACATGTAGTAGAAATGGTCGCTGGTTTGCAGGTAAAGCCAGTCGCGTTTGATGTTAGGGTCGTCAATTTTTTCAACCATATCGGCTAGGCTGTAAAGTTCATTAAAAGCGCTATCCTGAAGGTCATTCCCCAGCCAAGCGGTTAAATCGCGCTCCTCGTCGGCCCAAGAGATGGGGTGTGGAACGTGAAGTAGAGCCGCGGGTTGATGCTTCTGTGAAGCCTCCGAGGGGGTTAGAAATTCAAAGTTGGTATTGGCAAAAACCCTACCGGGTAAAGCACGCATAAAGTCGAAAATGCCAGTTTCAGCCCATTGATGCTCACCAAAAGTTTCGTAGTCCATGAAAAGGTTTACAATTTCCTCATTGGGGTTGATGTTGTTCAACCAGTGCACATATTTTTCAGTGGTAAGAGGCCACTCGCTCCAGTCGCGGTTGGAGAACCTAAAGGCAATGTCATCACTTAACCTAAAGTTCTTTAGTAGTAATCGAAGCTTTGGGGTAATAGCATTGGAGTAAACAAAGTTAGAGCTCTTCCAGCCAAGGATGTGTTTGGCTCCCTCGGTGAGCATGGTATTGAACCCCATGTCGGCAACCATGGCACCAATTTCATCGGAGTAAATAAGTTCGGTATTGCGGAAACTTTTGGGTTTATACCCAATAAGACTTTCAACCTTAGCTATTTGCGCATTTACCTGGCGGGTAAACTCTTCCCTGCTTTTCAGTGCCGAAAGGGAGTGTGAGTAGGTCTCGGCCAAAAACTCAACACTTCCAGTTTTAGCTAGTTTCTGAAATGTTTCCAGCACATCGGGGGCATACATTTCAAACTGGTCCAGTGCCGTTCCCGATATGGAGTACGAAATTCTAAACCGTGAGCCGTATTCTTTTATCAGATCAAGCATTAACTTGTTTGTAGGGAGGTAGCACTTTTCAGCCACCTTGCGCATAATCGACCTGTTAGCAAATTCATCGAAGTAGTTGTGTTTTTTTCCGATATCAAAAAAGCGATACCTAAGCAACCGGAAAGGTTGGTGAACCTGGAAATAAAAACAAATGGTCTTCATATCAATACGTTTTACCTGTTAGCTAATTTGTTATAAAGTTCAATGATTTTAGTGGCTGCTCCATCCCACTTGAGGCTGTTAACCTCCTCCTGTCCATATTTTATGAAGAAATTTGGAAGGGCTTGGTAGTGTATTAGCCCGTAGATACTATCGGCCAAAGCATCGATATCCCAAAAATCGACCTTAATGGCATACTTAAGCACCTCGGCAACGCCCGATTGCTTTGATATTATTACCGGAACGCTCGAGCGCATGGCTTCAAGCGGACTAATGCCAAAAGGTTCCGACACTGAGGGCATAACGTAAACATCCGATAGCTGGAACATCTGATTCACCTCGTTACCCTTAAGAAATCCGGTGAAGTGGAACCGATGGGCGATACCCAGCTGCGCCACCCGCCTAATCATTCGGTTTAGCATATCGCCGCTGCCAGCCATCACAAACCTAACGTTCTGTGTGCGCTTGAGCACCTTGTTGGCCGCTTCCACAAAGTAGTCCGGGCCTTTCTGAAAGGTTACCCTTCCGAGGAAGGTTACCACTTTTTCGTCCACTCCACGTTCAAACTCTTGATCGATGTTGCCCGTAAAGTGAACGGCATTATGGACCGTTACAACTTTTTCCTCGGGTATGCCATACCGGTTAATTACGATATTGCGGGTTAGGTTGCTTACTGCAACCACCAAATCGGCCACCTCCATTCCTCGCCGCTCAATGTCATTAACAGCCTGATTAATATTTTCGCCACTGCGATCAAATTCTGTTGCGTGAACGTGAACAACTAAGGGTTTCCCCGATACTATTTTGGCGGCTATCCCTGCGGGATAGGTTAACCAGTCGTGGGCGTGAATTACATCAAACTTTTCGCGCCATGCAATTGAGGCTGCGGTAATTGCGTAGCGCGTAACCTCAGTCATTAGGTTAGGGCCATATTTACCTGAGAACTTAAACTTTCTTTTAAATGTGTTTATGTTATTCTCAACGCTCTCGTTCTCGGCGTACTCAACAATTTTACTAAATTCCTCAGGATCAACATAGGGAACTATATTTGAACTGATCTCCAGGTATTTAATGTGCTTCCAGAACTCTTCAAGGCTTTTGGATGAGTGTGACACCTCAATATCTTCGGCGCTGACAAGACGAACCCTGCGCTGGTCCTCATCGCCATAGGCTTTAGGCACAACAAAAATAATTTCAGTGCCCTGTTTAGCCAATGCGCGGGTAAGACCATAGCATGCGGTGCCTAAACCTCCGGTAATGTGAGGGGGAAACTCCCAACCGAACATCAGTACTCTCATATTATTTATCCTTTCCTGATTTATGTTTTTCAACCGTTTGGTATATTCTTAAAAGTTCAGCAACACTCCATGCCTGCGAGATGCAGCCATTTGGGCGCTGAGGGGGATCGCCATCGTACACCTCTGAAATGGTGCAGATGCCGTGTATGTTAATATCTTCCTGGAACGATTCAAGAATGGTTTCTGCCAGATTAACGGCATGTTCCGGGTTAAGGCGGAAATGAGCATCAACATAGGCTCCTAAGAGCCAGGGCCATGCTGTACCCTGATGGTAGGCTGAATCACGGGTGGGTTGATCGCCCTCGTATCTGCCTTTATAATGCGGATTGTTTGGCGAGAGTGTTCGGAGTCCCTTGGGGGTGTATAATTCCTTATCAACAACCTTAAGCACACTGGGCATTTTATCTTCGTTGAGCGGTGTGTTTGGCAGCGAAATGGCGAAAACTTGATTCGGCCTAATATCGGTATTAGGGCCTTCCTCATCAACATAATCGGCTAGGTAGCCCTTATCGGCAAGCCAGAAAAGATGGTTGAACGATGCTTTTGCCCTTTCGGCAATAGGTAGCCATTCCTTTACAAAACGGTAATCCTTGTTCTTTGTGGCAAGGTCAATGGTAAACATTATGGCATTATACCATAAGGCATTGATTTCAACCGGGTAGCCTATTCGGGGTGTAACGGGTTTACCATAAACCACGGCATCCATCCACGTAAGGGCGTAGCCCCGCTCTCCTGCCCAAATAAGCCCGTTTTCGTGCATCTTGATGTTAAAGGGTAAACCATCCCTGAAACCTTTCAGGATGGTTTTCATTTTCTTGGCATAATCCTTCCAAATCTCCTTGTGGTTGTTTGTATATAAATAGTACTGTTGAATAGCCCAGAAATACCAGAGGGGTGCATCAACCGAATTGAATGCCTGCGATGTGGCATTTCCCATGTTGGGGAACAGTCCATTCTTGAGTTTTGCGCTTAGTGAGTCAAGCAGCGTTTTGCACATTTTGGGGTCATCAGTCCCCAGGGTGAGCCCAGGAAGTGAAATAAACGAATCGCGCCCCCAGCTTCCAAACCATGGGTAACCGGCAATAATATCCCAGCTTTTACCTTTATGAACAATAAACTGTCGGGCAGAATTCTCCATACAGGCTTTGTAGCTATCCTTGGCCGGGCGTTGGAGTATTTCTGCGTTAAACTTTTTACGTAAGGTAGAAGGGGTTTGCTCCCCTGTGGCAGCTGAAAAGATTACGCTTTCGCCGTTTTTTATTGGAATCTCAAAGTACCCTGGAACGAAAAGATCTTCGTGCCCATCGTATCCACGTTTCAGCTCTTCCATATACTCAATGTTGTAGTACCAGTCGGGGGAGGCAACAAATTCATTTTTCTTGTTTAGTTGCAGGTGAAGCGTGGGAAATCCGGTGTAAAGCTTGTACTTAACACCGTTGGCGCAGGGTTGATATTTTGTGTTAGCCCACATGTTTGCCCTAGAAACATTATGCACATTGCGGAAGGCAAGAAAAGGTTTAATTCGCAGGTGTGTTGGGCTATGCGCATCAACTAAGGTGTACCGAATCATGAACTGTTCCTCGTTGTGTACAAATAGCAACTCCTTTTTGAAAATTACACCGCCAACCCGGTAGGTGAGGGTAGGCGTTGGTTCATAGCTAAAATCAATGATGTACTTGTGCCCTCGGGGCTCATATATCCCAGGATAACGATGAATACCCAAGTTAAAGGTTTGTCCGTGCTGTATAATTGTTTCGTCAACGCACGAAAGCAAAACGTGATTCTTGCCGTCAAACTCATCAATTGGTAAAATCATCAAGCCATGGTACTTGCGCGTATTGCAAAGAATAATTGTTGTGCTGAAATATCCACCTGCACGGTTTGTGCTTAAAATTTCCCGGTTTAGCGAGTACTCCAGGTTAACCAGCTGTTCTTTGTCAAATGATAGGTACTTCATGGCTCCAAAATTTTTTATTTAAACACTTTCTACTCTGAAAAAACTCGTTACAAGTTAGCAAAAAAAAGATGACTTAAGCCCAATTTTAGTTTAGCTTTTTGTTAATTTTGGGAGTTGATTTTTATTAGAGTTGTCAGATATAATTCGTTTGCGGTGCCCATAAATTTTTTTTCAAAAAAATTCATCTTTATTTTTCAAGTTTCGGCTTTAGTTCTTATTGCCGCATGCTCAAACCATTACGATAGAGTTGAAATTTCCATTAAAGTCCCCCAATGGACGGAGCGTCGGGTCTACTTTAGGGTACCAGGTTTTGGAAACTTTTTTACCGACTCAGTTTTGCTTGACTCTAGCGGTGAGGGGACAATCACCTTTAACACCAAAGAACCTCAAGTAATAGCTATCACTACGGATAAGAAGGATTACCCTTTATTGATATCGGCAAAGCCGGGTGAAAAAATAACACTTACCTATGCTAATGGTTGGCAAGCCAATGGATCGCCTGAAACGGTTCAGGTAGTCAATTTTCAGAACAAAATTAATAAGGTTTCAAAAATTCTTAAGGATTACCGTGCTAAAATTGATGCTATTGATAGCACTGAAATTTCGGTAAAAGATTCGCTCTTGAAGGTTTACTTGCTGGTTAAGGACTCGCTAAGAAATGACCTAAAGAACCAAGCATACCTTTTTGCGGCATCTAATCCCTTTGAGCTCATTTCAATTTTTGTTGTAAATGCTACTTTAGATTCAGAGCAGCTCTTACCCTACAGCCACTATTCCAAGCTTTACAGGAAAGTTGATAGCTGTTTAAGTTTGCTTTACCCCAAAAAACAAGTAGTTTTGGATTACAAGAAAATTATTGAATACCATAGGATTAACGATAGTATCTCGCAAATTGAAAATACATTAAGGCCAGGCATGGTGGTTCCATCCCTTCAGTTCCAAACATTTGACGGGAGGCATATTTCCATTCCCGGAATCTGGGCAAAATGGATATTGATTTATTTTTGGGATTACAAATCCATTGAAAACTCTAGCAGCCATAAAGCACTCAAAAGCCTTTATGCGAAGTACAAACCCGCAGGCATGGAGATTGTAAGTTTTGGTGTTAAGGCCGATTCGTTATCCTTAGCAAAACTTACCCAATCCGACTCCATCAGTTGGTATCAGGTTCCTTTGAGTGACATGAATGGCATGGGTAAGCTTCAGCTTTATGGCATTATTCGTTTACCTGCCAATGTGTTAATCGATAAATCAGGTAAAGTCCTTTTAATGAATGTTACCCTTGATGTTTTAGATACAAAGCTTGATTCGCTCCGAAAAGTTTTCAGGCCTAAACCGGTTGTAAAATCCCAAGCAGATAGTCTTTTAGCTAATACGCCCCAGTAACATGCCCGATGTACGCCCCAAAAAGCATTTAGGCCAACATTTCTTGAACGACAAACGTGTTGCCCAACGCATTACCGAAAGTCTTAAAGCTGAGGGTTGCGATACCGTGCTTGAGATTGGGCCGGGGATGGGCGTGCTTACATTCGATCTTTACCAAAGGTTTGGTAGTAGGCTTGTAGCCGTTGAGATCGATAATGAGTCGGTTGGCTACCTTAAAAGAAACCTGCCTGAGCTAAATGTAGTTGAGGCCGATTTTTTGCATGTAGATATTAAAGAATTGCTGAAAGGACAATTTGCAGTAGTAGGAAACCTGCCCTACAATATCTCCTCACAAATTTTTTTTAGAATAATTGAGCAGCGCGATTTTGTGCCTGAAGTTGTAGCAATGGTACAGCGCGAGGTTGCCCAGCGTATTGCCGAAAAACCAGGCTCACGAACTTATGGCATCCTTAGCGTTCTTTTGCAAGCCTTTTACAGCATAGAGTATTTGTTCACGGTAAGCGAAGGGTGTTTCACTCCACCACCCAAGGTAAAATCGGCGGTAATTCGTTTAACCCGCAATAATGTGAAAGATTTGGGTTGTAGTTATTCCATGTTTGAAAAGGTTGTTAAAGCAGCTTTTAATCAACGGCGAAAAACCCTAAGAAACTCTATCCGTTCAGCATTTAATGGCCTCGAGATTAGCGATAAATACGGAACTAAGCGAGCCGAGCAACTTTCAGTTGACGACTTTGTAGAACTAACCCTGGAGGTGGAGCGTTTGCTTGGCTAGGCCTTTGTATTTATTGCTTCAACAGGACTAAGCCGTGAAGCCACCCATGCAGGCACAAATCCCGATACAATTCCAATAACTGCCGAGATAAGTAACCCCCGGATAATGTTAGGCAGGGTAAGCGATACGTTAAAATCCAACCCGTGGGTTACTGCCAGTGTTCCAATAAAAATAAGCAACAAGCCAATAACCCCGCCCGCTATGGCCAATAGAACCGCTTCGTAGAGGAATTGGATAAGGATGAAGTATCGTTTTGCACCAAGTGCTTTTTGAATACCTATTTGGCTTGTGCGCTCCTTAACCGAAACAAACATGATATTGGCTATCCCAAATCCCCCAACAATTATGGAGAAAAACGCGATGAATCCTCCGGCAAAGTTGATTGATGCAAAAATGGAATCGAGGCTATCCTTCAACAGGTCAATCTGGTTTAGCGAAAAGTCATCCTCATCTAGAGGTTTAAGCCGGTGGTGGGCACGGAGAATGCCACGTAGCTCATCCATTAAATCTTCTACACTGGTATTCTCCTTTGCCTTAACCATTATCCATGGGCCGGAATTCCTTATGTCAACCATGGTTTGTGCTAAAGTAAGCGGAATTATTACCATGTTATCGAGGCTGTTCTCCCCAATGGCCGATTTACCTTCCTTGGCAAATACTCCTACCACTGTAACTTTTTGCCCTCCAATCTTGATGGTTTTATCCAATGGGGTTGCCCCTTGAAAAAGGTCTTTGGCAATATCGCTGCCAATTACTGCATACGGTCTTCCTGAGTTAATCTCAAACTGGTTAAAGAATCGGCCTTCGCTTAGGTCGAAAGTTCTGATTTTCTCGAAATTGGTACTAATGCCGTAAATGGTGGCATCGGGGATATTGTTGCCATTGTACTTAAGTTGCTTGTTAAAAGCAGCATTAAAACATGCCGCTTCGGTCAGTAAACTTTTCCTGCGAATTTCTTCAAGATCGCTTAGGGTCGGTTCGGGTCTATTGAGGTATTTCCACCATGGGTATTCCTCATTACCACCCCATGGCCATTTTTGAACGTAAACAACCTTTTTCCCTAACGCCTGTAAGCTGTTGCGTACATTCTTCTCTAAGCTGTCAATCATTGTAAAAACCGAAATTATGGCAAAGATTCCGATGGTTATTCCAAATAGCGATAGAAATGTCCTTAATTTATTGGCTTTAACCGATTGGTAGGCAAATTGCATGCTTTCGTGTGCAAGCTTAAGCAGAATGATAAATGGTCGTATTGCTTTCATTTAGGTAGTTTTAGTCAATATTGGCAACCCATTGCATGTGCTCATTCAACAAATATAGCAATTCGTTAAATTTTTTAGAAAACACAAACTGTTAAATATTCCTATCTTTATTTTGAACATTTATTGTTTTCATGGTTTAATTGGCTTGTTAAGGTATATCGCTTTAAGTATTTTTTATTTGATTAATATTTTCAGGTTTGTTGAAAAAAAATGGTTGCTAATTATTGGTTTTTCAAAGGATTTACCCAATTTTAGAGCTAATTCCTGAACATCAATTTTATTTTTAAGCAACTGACAAACAGCAACATGAATAGTTACAAGGTTGTTAAAACTGCATTAATATCGGTTTACCACAAAGATAACCTCGATAAAATTGTAAAGTATTTAGGCGAAAAAAATGTTACCATATACTCAACTGGAGGAACAATGGATTTCATCAAGGGGTTGGGTGTTCCGGTTGTAGCGGTAGAGGAACTCACAGTCTATCCTTCAATTCTTGGTGGCAGGGTTAAAACATTGCACCCAAAGGTTTTTGGTGGAATACTTGCCCGGCGCGAAAACGAGAACGATCTTTTTCAGCTCCAGGAGTATAGCATTCCAGAGATTGATTTGGTTATTGTTGACCTTTACCCTTTTGAAAAGACTGTTGAGTCAGGCGCGTCGGAACCTGAGGTAATTGAGAAAATTGATATTGGCGGAATTTCACTCATCAGGGCGGCTGCCAAGAATTTCAGGGATGTTTTAATAGTATCGAATCGGGAGCAATATGAAAGGGTTTACGAAATGCTCACGGAGCAAGATTGTGCCACATCGCTGGAGCAACGTAGGGTATTTGCAGCCGAGGCATTTGCCACATCTTCGCATTACGATACGGCCATTTACAGTTATTTTAGCCCCGAGTTCCCTCAAAACTTCTTCCGTAAAAGCCTAAAGGGTGTTAGAGGTTTGAGGTATGGCGAGAATCCTCATCAGAAAGGAGTCTTCTACGGTAACTTCGATGAGATGTTTGAGCAGTATTGCGGCAAGGAAATTTCCTACAACAATCTTTTGGATATCGATGCAGCCGTAAACCTTATCAGGGAATTTGAAGAGCCAACCATTGCTATTCTAAAACACAACAACGCCTGCGGCGTTGCAACTCGCGCTAGTATCCTTCAGGCTTGGGTTGATGCGTTGGCAGGTGATCCGGTATCGGCCTTTGGAGGCATTATCATATCGAACCGGTTAATTGATGTGGCCACTGCCAAGGAGATCAACAAAATCTTCTTTGAAGTTCTCATTGCACCTGGTTTTGATAACGCAGCCCTTGAAATCCTACAAGCCAAGAAGAACAGGATAATTCTGAGGATGAAGGATTTTACACTACCTCCGCAAGTTTACAGAACAGCCTTAAATGGAGTCTTGATGCAGGAGCGTGATTCAGTTACTGAATCCGATTCGATGCTACAGCTGGTTACCCAAAAATCGGCTACCCCGATTGAGGTTAACGATTTACTTTTTGCCAATAAAATTGTCAAGCATACCAAATCGAACGCCATTGTTTTGGTTAAAAACCTCCAGCTTGTAGGGAGTGGTGTGGGGCAACCCTCAAGGGTTGATGCGGTGAAGCAAGCCATTGCAAAAGCCCAAAGTTTTGGTTTTGACTTGAATGGAGCGGTAATGGCCTCCGATGCCTTTTTCCCATTCCCCGATAGCGTTCAACTTGCCTACGAGGCTGGTATTAGGGCAGTTATTCAACCCGGGGGCTCAATTAAGGATAAGGATAGCATTGACTTTTGCAATGCAAATGGCATTGCCATGATTTTTGCAGGAATACGACATTTTAAACATTAGAAAAATAATTATTGATTCGATATGGGACTTTTTTCGTTTTTAACACAGGAGTTGGCCATCGATTTGGGAACGGCTAACACAATCATTCTTTATAACGACAAGATTGTAGTTGATCAGCCCTCGATAGTGGCCATTGACCATTCAACTGGGGAAATGGTAGCCATAGGGGAACAGGCCCGGGCTATGCATGGTAAAACCCACGAGAACATCAAAACTATTCGCCCGCTCAGGGATGGAGTAATTGCCGATTTTAACGCGGCTGAGCAAATGATACGCGGGATGATTAGCATGATCAACAGCAAAAACCCAATATTTACTCCATCGCTCCGCATGGTTATAGGTATTCCGAGTGGTAGTACTGAGGTGGAAATCCGTGCTGTACGTGACTCAGCTGAACATGCCGGTGGTCGTGATGTTTACTTGATTTACGAACCCATGGCAACTGCCCTTGGCATCGGGCTCGATGTTATGGCCCCTGAGGGTAGCATGGTGGTTGACATAGGTGGTGGTACAACCGAAATAGCGGTTATTGCCTTGGGAGGTATTGTATGCAACAAATCGGTTCGTATTGCCGGCGATGGCTTTACAGCCGACATTCAGGCATACATGCGTCAGCAGCACAACGTAAAAATTGGTGAGCGTACCGCTGAGGATATCAAAATAAATGTGGGTTCAGCTCTTCCTGACCTGGACAATCCTCCGGCTGAATTTTTTGTTCGTGGACCAAACCTAATGACAGCATTACCCATTGAGGTGCCGGTTTCATATCAGGAAATAGCTTACTGTTTGGACAAATCGCTTTCAAAAATAGAATCGGCTATTTTTAACGTACTGGAACAAACTCCGCCTGAGCTTTATGCCGATATTGTTCAAAAGGGTATATACTTGGCTGGTGGTGGAGCATTGCTCCGTGGCCTCGATAAGCGTTTAACCGAGAAAGTGAATATTCCTTTCCATGTTGCTGAGTATCCTTTACATGCAGTTGCTCGGGGTACCAGTATAGCGTTGAAAAAGCTGTCGTTCCCATTCCTGATGAGGTAACTGAAACAATGCTTTTGCGATGAATAACCTGTACGAGATCTTAAAGCGCCTTTATATTCATCTGGTATTCCTGATTCTTTTAGGGGTCTCGCTTTCGCTATACTTTAATACCACTTACTATCAGAAATCGCAGGTTAGTGCGGTAACAAAGTCAATTACTGGGTTTTGGCATAAGCAAGCCTCAAAGGTTTCAAACCTGTTTCAGCTACAGCGCTCAAATGTTTTATTACTACTGGAAAACGTCAAGCTCCGTAACGAAATTGAAGGGTACAGGCTTAAGCTGCAAATGCTTCAGGATTCATTAATGAGAATTGATGATACTTCTGGGGTATTCCGTTATATCCCAGCCAGGGTTATTGATAACTCAATCAATAGCCGCCATAACTACATTACCCTCGATGTGGGATCTAATGACGGTGCTTACAAGGGGATGGGAGTTATATGTAAAAACAACGTTGTTGGCATTGTATCGGCTACCACTAAACATTTTGCCTCAGTCATTTCACTGTTAAATACTGATGTAAGGGTTTCGGCTATGCATAAGAAGTCGGGTTCTTTTGGAGCGTTATCGTGGGATGGCATGAATTACAGACGTGTTGTTCTTGATGAAATCCCCCTACATGTTAATGTGGCAGTTGGCGATTCAATTGTAACCAGTGGCTTTTCAACCATCTTCCCCAAGGATATCCCGGTTGGCCGCGTTGTCGATTTTTACATTAAGGATGGTAGTTTCCTCCAAATTACGGTTGAACTCTTCGCCGATTTTAAAACCCTCACATATGTATATCTGGTCGATTCAAAAGCCAAAAACGAAATTGATAGTTTGCAAACCATGAAGTGATGAACAGAGGTATTATAAAATATTTAGGTTTAACGGTAGTTCTGCTTTTACTGCAGTTTCTGGTGCTAAACAACATTAACTTTATGGGCTACGTAAACCCGTATATCTACATACTTGCTATCTTATTACTTCCTTATCGCATTACCCGTTGGATGTTGCTTATTATTGGTTTTACATTGGGTTTTGCTGTTGACTATTTTTCCAATACACTTGGCCTTCATACCACCGCATCGTTGGTTCTTGCTTATTTTCGGCCTGTAATTCTAAACCGATGGAGTTTTAAATCGGTTCAGGATATACGGGGTGTACCCGATGTTTCAAACACATCCATGGAGTGGTTTATTGTATACGCCTTAATTGCTGTGCTAGTTCATCACTTTACCCTATTCATCCTGGAAGTTTTTACGTTTAAGCACTTCTGGTTAACACTGGTTCGAATCATTCTCAGCACTGCTGTTTCAACTTTTTTTATAGTGATCATTGAGCTTTTACTGGCTCCTAATAAAATGACAAAGTAGTGGTGTTACGAGCTGAAAGTAGCAGACGCGTTGTAGTGTCGGTAATCATATTGCTTGTATTTGCTGCCATAGTTGGTAAGTTATTCTATATTCAGGTAATTGATAGCTCCTACAAGTTTTCAGCGGCAAACAATGTACTCCGGTACATCACTCAGTATCCTGCCCGAGGTCTAATATTCGATCGTCATGGAGTACCTTTAGTGTCCAACAAGCCAATTTTCGATATTTTAATGGTAAAGAGGCAGGTAAAACCGTTCGATACTCTTGAGTTTGCCACCATGCTTGAGCTTACGGTTGATCAGGTCCGCAGTGCGTTTAAACAGGCCACTAAACAAAAAGGCTATTCGCCTCGTAAAGCAGTGGTTTTGCTAAAGCAGATCTCTGCTGAAAATTTTGCACGATTCCAGGAGGTGATGTATAAATATCAAGGTTTTGAAATCCAACCCCGTACGGTGCGTTCATATAATTCACCCATTGCTGCGCATTTGCTCGGGTATGTAGGTGAGGTTGATGAACGCCATATTAAAAATAACCCATACTACCAACAGGGCGATTACATTGGCATAAGCGGCATTGAGCGCTCCTATGAACATGTACTACGTGGGAAAAAGGGAGTAAAAATCTTCATGGTCGATGTTCATAACCGTATCAAAGGTTCATATGATCAGGGGAAGTTTGATACGATGGCAGTACCCGGCAAGAACATCACAACTACTATTGATGCAAACCTCCAGGAGTATGGTGAGCGTTTAATGCAAAATAAAATTGGCAGCATTGTTGCCATTGAACCTAAAACCGGTGAGGTTTTGGCCATGATATCGAGCCCAACATACGATCCCAACCTGCTGGTTGGGAGGCAACGGGCTGCTAACTTCAGGGCTCTCAAACAGGATTCATTAAAACCAATATTCAACCGTTCAATAATGGCGCTCTACCCGCCCGGCTCCACATTCAAGGTGGTAAATGCGCTAATCGGTTTACAGGAAGGGGTTGTTACACCTGAAACCCGGTATGCTTGCCACGGTGGATACACCGTGGGGCGCGGTGTAGCCTGCCATAGCCATCCTTCACCAACAAACCTTATTCAATCCATCCAGGTTTCGTGCAATACCTATTACTGCCATGTTTTCCGTAACATTATCGATAAAAAGGAATTTGGTTCGGTTGAGAATGGTTTTTCTGCCTGGAAGAGGCATGTGGAATCGTTTGGTTTCGGCAACAAGTTGAATATCGATTTACCCCATGAACTAAAGGGCATTGTACCTTCGGTTTCTTTTTACGACAAGTACTATAGGAAGGGAGGTTGGAGTTCACTCACCATCATTTCACTTGCCATAGGGCAGGGTGAACTTTCCGTTACTCCACTTCAAATGGCAAACCTTGCTGCAACCATTGCCAATAAGGGATACTACATAGCACCCCATGTGGTAAAATCAATAGAAGGCGATACCATTAACTCGGTGTTTAGGGAGAAGCATATCACATCAATTGATTCAAAGTACTTTGATTACATCATTGAGGGAATGGATTTGGCCGTTAACGGAGATCCAGGTAGTGGAAGTACCGCACGCATAGCGGCTTTGCCCGATATCCGCATTTGCGGTAAAACCGGAACCGCCCAAAACCCACATGGTAAGGATCACTCAGTGTTCTTTGCTTTTGCCCCCAAGGATGACCCTAAAATAGCCATATCGGTATATGTTGAAAATGCAGGTTTTGGTGCCACTTGGGCTGCGCCCATTGCCAGCTTGATGATTGAAAAGTATCTGAAAAATACGATTTCTAAGCCTTGGCTGGAAAAGTATATCATGGATGCTAACTTGTTAGATAGACGTGCAAAAGCGAAATAACATATTACGAAACCTCGATTGGGCTGCAACCATCCTGTACGTTGTTCTGGTGCTGATGGGATGGTTAAATATTTATGCCGCTGTTTACAGCGATGAGCACAGGAATATCCTCGATTTCAGCCAGCGCTACGGCAAACAGCTGGTATGGATATTCTTTGCATTCATTATGGCTATTGTTATTCTTTTCTCCAACGATAGAATATACCCCGCATTTGCTTATATCTTTTATGGGATTATTCTCATAACGTTGATTTCAACGTTGCTTTTTGGCCGCGTGGTTAATGCCTCAAAATCGTGGATACCCATAGGTTCATTCGGATTGCAACCTGCTGAGTTTGCTAAGATTGCCACTGCCCTTGCGCTTGCAAAGCTTATGAGTAGCTACGGCTTTAAACTTTCTGGTTTTTGGTCGTACGTTAAAGTAGGCATTGTAATAGGTTTGCCTGTTGGTATCATTATCCTCCAGAACGATACAGGTTCGGCTCTGGTTTTTGGATCTCTTGTTTTGGTTCTTTACCGCGAGGGGTTACCTGCATGGATTTTATCGTACCTGGCTTTCTTGGTTTTAGTCTTTATCCTTACTCTCGTATATAGCACATCGGTTGTAATTGCTTTTATTTTTGCTGTTGCAGTAATTCTTTTTATACTTTACACCCGCCAGTATCGCGATGCCTTTAGGGTTTCAATTGGTGCATTAGGAATTGGACTGTTGCTTTACATTTTATCGGAATTTTTTCAGTTAAAACTATCGAACGGGTTGATATTTTTAATTCCGGTTTTAGTAGCTGCAATTTTAGGTTTACTGTATGCCTATAAGAATAGGTTGAAACCGGTTTATGTTATATCGCTGTTCTTAATAGCAACATTAGGCTTTTCCATGTCGGCCGACTACGTTTTTGAGCGAGTTTTGGATGTTCATCACCAAAAGCGTATCAACGACCTGCTGGGAATTGAAAACGATCCGTTGGGCTGGGGCTATAACGTTAACCAGTCCAAGATTGCTATTGGATCAGGTGGGCTTTGGGGCAAAGGCTATCTGTTGGGTACTCAAACTAAGTATAACTTTGTGCCTGAGCAAAGCACCGACTTCATATTCTGCACAGTAGGGGAAGAGTGGGGTTTTATGGGGTCGTTAATAGTTGTAATGTTAATAGCGCTTTTCCTTTTACGCCTGTTAAAAATCGCCGAAAGACAAACCGAACATTTTGCCCGTATATATGGGTATGGGGTTGTTTCAATACTATTTTTACACGCCGCAGTTAATGTTGGCATGACCATTGGGTTGGTTCCTGTCATTGGAATTCCCCTGCCGTTCTTTAGCTATGGGGGTTCATCGCTCTGGGCGTTTACAATCCTTGTCTTTATTCTCCTTAGGTTCGATGTTTCGCGCTATGGGGCATACTAATAGGTATACCGTACTCTTTTTCTGCAATTCCTATTAATGTGTAAAGCAATTCTTGAAGCCCTGTACTGAAAGCATTATAGTTTTCCTTTACTATTTGTAATGCAAGGCCTGGGTTCCCTTTCATTGTGGTGTAGTTGCCCATTATCTCAAGCGCTCTGGTAATACCCTCATCGGTGCTGTAGGAGTATAACCTGTTGCTATGAATCATAAGTGGCAGGAACCCCCTTACTGTCGCAGGGAGCATGTGGTAGCGCTGGAGCATTTGAAAGTAGAAGGTTCTGGTAAATCCTTTAAGTGGTCTGTTGGAGTAGGTTTGCCACTCTTTTGCCAGTATGTAATCGAACATCACATCTGCAGCAACTCCCGACCATTGACCATAGCTGGGGCGTAATTTCTCCCTACAGCCTTTCCACACCTGGTGCCTATCAGTAACCTGATCGATTCTGCGGTGGAGCATTATACCCATTTGAATACCCTGCGGGTAGGTAAGGATTTGCTTTCCCTTTACATGATCGCCTATAAAATTGCCCAACCGAATATCGATGTTGCTACCCGAAAGGTATAGATGTGCCAAAAAGTTCATTATGCCTTGGGTGATGAAATGGTTGCCGCGGCTAGCACCTCGTCGGGCTCTGATGGTAGATACCGCATGAGCTTTAGCTCAATACCATCCCATACGCTATAGGTGTTGCTAACTAACCAATCGCCTAGCACCACAAGGTTCGACTTTGCCGTTAACGGATATATTATGGGCGAATGCCAGTGGCCGTAAATAAAAAAATCAAAATGTTCTTCATGAAGTTTAAGCCTTGAGTACTTGGTTATTTGCTCATCCTCGCCCTGGAAAACATGGGTTATTTCCTTGGAGTATCTGCTGCTTACGCTCCATTGGTTTCCGAACCATAGCGAGAAGTTTGGGTGAAGCTTGGCAAACATCCATTGCAGGGTAGGGCTGGTAAAGATTCGTTTAAGCAACTTGTAGCCGGGATCTCCAGGGCCAAGCCCATCGCCATGGGCAAGCAGGAACTTTGCTCCATGCAATTCCCGCACAATGGGTTTGCGGTGAACTTGAACCCCTGCCTCCTTCTCAAAGTAGTCGAACATCCACACATCGTGGTTGCCGGTAAAAAAGTGAACGGGAATGCCGCTATCGGTTAGCTGGGCAATTTTTCCCAAGAACCGCGTATATCCTTTGGGAACAACCCGCCTGTACTCAAACCAGAAATCAAAAATATCACCCAGGAGGTATAGTTCCACAGCATCATGGCTAATGCTATCGAGCCAGGTGTTGAATAGCCTTTCACGGGGTAGGCTCTGTTCATGGTTAGGCAAGCCAAAATGTAGATCCGATGCAAAGTATATCTTCTTACCCTGGCTC
>DSBV01000049.1 GCA_011045955.1 Bacteroidales bacterium
AAGCTTACCACTTTTCCCTTTGTGTCGATGTTTGTGGCTTCGTCAACGAGCGACTCTACACCAATTTTTTGCATGGTGGCATCAACGGGCATGATGTTTTTTTCACTGCTTCCCAGTGTGCCAAAAATGTATGGGATTCCGCAGGGAACCATAACATCTTTATGCTTTTTTACCAGAGTGAAGCTTTTTTCAGGCCAATGGGCCTTTCCTGTTGTGGCTGTAACCATACCGGCTGCGCTGCCACCAATAATAAGTACATCAGTTCGTTTCATAGTTTTATTAGTTTTATTAGTTATTAGTACTCAATACCCTTTCGGGCTTTTACTCCTCGTTTGTAGTAATGTTTTATTTCTTGCATTTCTGTTACCAGGTCAGCCATGGCAATAAGTTCTTGAGGAGCATATCTTCCTGTTAAAACAATTTCCATGGGCTGTGGTTTATGATTTAAAAGGTTTACTATTTCGTTTAATCCAAAAAGGTGGTAATGAAGCGCAATACAAACCTCATCCAATATCACCATGTTATAACGATTTTCCGAAATAATTCTAGAAACCTCTATCAAACCTTTTTGTGCGGCCTCAATATCATTTTGAGTGGGTTTATTGACAATAAAGCAATCCAAACCGTACTGTTTCAGGGTAATCTCAGTGAATCGCTTTAAGGCTTCCAGTTCGGAATAATACATTCCTTTAACAAACTGGGCAATAAAAACACTTTTCCCTGCTCCAACAGCTCTGATTGCTAATCCCATGGCTGCTGTTGTTTTTCCCTTTCCATTTCCCGTGTAAAGGTGTATATAACCGTTTTGTGGATTGCTATGGTTCATGGTTTATATGCTTTAACATTTTAGCGGGTTATTCATTGAAAGTTCTAACAATGAAGGTTTGGTTTTGGTAACGTATCCTTTTCACTTTATTTTCATCTACCAGTTTTTGAAGTATAATTTCGTTTATTTTGGTTTTGAGCATTAACTCTTTCACTGCATCAATTCGCATGGGGTGTACCGCAGTAATGCTCAGCAAATCCTTCTCAAAATCCCCCGACGAGCTAAACTCATTGCCTTCGTATACGGAGAGGTATTTCACTTCTAGGCAATACCAGTTGAATATCTCATAGGCTTTAAGCAGAATATCCTCATTAGGGGGAGATGTATCTTTGAAAGCTGGTGGACGAGTGGGAATAGAGAGGTAGGCGATACTGGGTTTCAACTGTTGTAAAAATTCTGCTGTGGCTGATAGCTCTCCATCGGATTCATTCTTGTCTTTTATAAGCATTGTCTCAGTTATGAGTTTTCCGTGATACTCTTTTTTAAACGATAAAAGAGCGTTCAGGCACTCGCCTAGTAATAGTTCCCTATGCGGCTTATTAATTTGTTTCCAAGTATTGCGATTTACTGTATCAATCTTAAATGATAAATAATCGGCGTTCAACAAATCCTTTTTTACGTCGTCCCGATGAATGAGGGAGGAGTTAGTAATAACCGCAACCGGAAGGCCGAATGCTTTTAAATTTTCAATTAGTTTACCCAGGTTAATATCAAGAGTAGGTTCACCATTGGGTACAATGGTTATATAGCTGGGATAATCTTGATGTTTTAATTTCTTTAGCCTTTGTTCCACTAGTTTTGTCAGGGTTTCGGGAGAGTAAAACACTTGCCGGTCAATTTGTATTTTATTGCTTTTGCCCACCTGACAGTATGCACATGAATAGGAACAAACCTTATGGGGAATGTTGTTTACCCCAAGGCTTATTCCTAACCTACGTGAGGGAACAGGTCCAAATACTAACTCGTCCATTTGTTTTGCGCGTTGCTATATTTGCTTTAGTGCACCATTCTTGTACTTTTCGTAAGCTTGTTCAAGAGTAAGGTTGTGGGCATCAACGTAAATTTTCATGTTTAGATTTTTTAGAGCGCGTGCAGCGGTTTCACCAGGGCCATTCCCAGTTATAAGTACATCGGGTTTCAGCTCGTACATCTTTTGTGCTGTTGCGGTTCCCGCCCCGTGAGCTTCGCTTTTAATTGCACTATTATCAATTACTTCCAGTTTTTGGGTTTTCTCGTTGTAAATCACAATAAATTCAGTTCTGCCAAAGCGGGAATCTATAATTGAATCCCAAGCTTTTCCTGTTGAGGTAAATGCAATTCTCATTTTCTTAATTTATATTGGCTTCAGTTATTATTAATTTCCAAACAGTATTAACAAGTTCCCTTGATGGACTATTGGTTTCCACTATTGTTTTGGCATCAGTCATGGCTGTTATGAATGCCAAATCGAAAGGGATATTGGTTAAATGCGTTATTCCCTCTTTTTTCAGGAATTCCATAATTTCATTGGTTATCTTTGGGTTAATATCAAACTTGTTTATTACACACCCGGTTTTTATTCTAAAGCGTTTTATGACGTTGTAAATTCGTTCTAGGTCATGTAGCCCCGAAACGGTTGGTTCTGTTACCAAAACCACGTAATTAGCCCCCGATAACGATGATACTACTGGGCAACCAATCCCTGGCGAACCATCCACAATAACATAGGATTTGTTTTCTCGCTCTGCTAGTTCTTTGGCCTCGCTCTTTACCTTAGCGACGAGTTTTCCGGAATTTTCGGCGCCTATGTCCAATCGGGCATGCACCATTATGCTGTTTACTTTAGTATATGAGATGTAAACGTATCCTGATTTTCTGCTTTTCATTGATATTGCTTCGGTTGGGCAAACTTTTTGGCAATATCCACATCCCTCGCACGATAAAGGGTTTACGGTGTAAGTATTATTGATTAAAGGGATTGCCCCGAATCGGCATTTTTCCGAGCATATTCCACATTGTGTACAAACATTTTGGTCGATTATGGCTAGCTCGCCGCTGTAAAACTCAGCCGATTGAGCAAAGTCAGGTTGCATAAGCAGATGCATGTTGGCAGCATCCACATCGCAATCGGCCACAACCGCATCACTGCCTGCTAGCACAGCCAGCGATGCTGTGATTGAGGTTTTCCCAGTCCCTCCTTTGCCCGATAGTACAACTATTTCCTTCATTTACATTTGTTAAGTTCCGTGGTTATTTCACTAGATTTAAAACCCTTGAAGGATTTAGTTGTAAAGTTATTCTTTAGGAAATCCAGAATTTCGTTAAGCGAATTTCTCATTGAATCAACCTTGTTATAAACCAAATCTCCATTCGAGTAATACTTTGCAACTTCATTATCGAATGGGATTTTAGTTATTATATCAATTTGTTCTTTTTGACAGTAGTTCTCAACATCGTTGTTGCCAATTCCAAAGCGATTAATTACAACTCCGAATCGTTTTTCCAGTTTACGCATGGTTTCTACAGCCAATTTTAGGTCGTGGAGCCCAAAGGGCGTTGGCTCTGTCACAAGAATTACAAAATCGGCATTCTCGGTTGCAGCTACAACCGGACAGGATGTTCCCGGAGGACAATCGAATATTTGGAATTTGGTATTGGTAAACTTCTCGTTAACTAGTTTGTGTGTTTTGTGAATTAAAGGTACGGCTTGTTCTTCGCCCACTATCAGTCGGCTTTCAATGAAGTTAAGGTTACTGGATGTGTATTCTGTAGTTTCGCCCATTTTGTGGGGTTGCATAGGCAATGCCCCTGTTGGGCAAAGTTCGGAACAGGCATAGCAGCTATGGCACAGTTCCTTGAAAACCGCAATAAAATTGCCCATTTGTACTATTGCATGGTACTTACAGTTTTTTGTACACTCGCCACATAGGGTGCACTTGCTCTCGTTCCACTGCGGAATCATTTTATATTGCTCTTCTGCATGCACTTTATTGCCTTTTATAAAGAGCAAGTCGTTTGGCTCCTCCACGTCTAAATCAACCAAAAGAGTACTTTCCCTTTCACTAAGAAATGCTGCAAGATTGGTTGAAAGTAGTGTCTTCCCTGTACCCCCTTTTCCGCTGGCAATAGCAATTTTCAAACTTCTCTTTTTAATCATACTGCAAACGTGTAACTTTGTCGGTAAGTGTATCTTTTATTGCTTCCTGAAAGAATGCAGAGTTCCAGGTGTTCAGATTTGTATGTGTGGTAAAATATTTCTGAGGAATTGGATGATTACCAAATATCACTTTTAGCCCATTTTTTTCGGGTATGAATTTGGTAAAATGGTTTAGCCTGGGGCATGGAGGGTAGCCAACTAATAGTCCTGTGGCCAAATGGATGTGTGTGGCGCCGTTTTTTTTCATTTCAGCAGGAGCGTACTCAATATTTCCACTCGGACAACCTTCGCAAGTGGTATATCCAACAAGTTCAATATCTTTACCCTTGTACATTTCAAAAGCGCCTTCGCGGTTTTGGAGCGAGCGGAAACTTTTTCCACCTGCACAGGTAGGGTATCGGTAGCAAATGATAATACCTATTTTTACTTTTTCCATTTTAATCCATTTTAGTTGGGTTGTAAACAATAAAACTTCCTTTGGCAACATTTAGAAGTTTGGCCATAGCATCGCATTTTGTCATTAGTAGGAAGAAAATTCGAGGGTCGTTTTCGTTTATTAAACCTTCAAGGTTTCCTTGTCCTTTGGATATTATTAGGTCAGCCGAGTTGTAAATTGCCATAAAATCAGGGCTACACTTTGTTAGCACTGTGGAGGGAGCATCGTATCCATTCTCAATAACTTTTGCCACGGAGTTCATTCCCACGTCAATAGCATCGCGCAGCGTAGCATCGTTCAATGCAAAGCCGCTTCGTACAGCGTAGGTAATGTTTGGGTGATTGATTGTTTCGATAAACAGCTTATCAAGAAGTATTTCTCCAGCATTATCGCCTAAATAGAGTATGGATTTTGCTTCTTTGATTTTGTCCTGTAGCTGCTTACTATGATTAATGGCGAATTTTGCGAAAATTACCCGCCTAATTGTGGATTTGATATCAAAACCATTGTTTGCTCCATAATCCATTATATTCCCTGCAATGGAGAGTTTTAGAGCTAAATCGAACGGATTTTTTGATATTGGGACTTGTGGGCTCCAATCGTTATACAATCCAAGCGCAATGCTATTACTTTTAATCCTTTCATCCTCAAAAAGGTCGTCAACCCCAACAATTTTACTTAATCGTTGGTTTAATTCTCTCTGAATCTCAGGGCTGGTTGAGTTTTTAAATCTCTCCAAGGTATCGTGGAAGAAATTTAAAAACTCATCCTGTTGCTCCTGGGTTAGCCTAAATTTCTCGAATAGCCGCTGGTATGTTTTCAAAAAACAACCGTAGCACTGAGATTGAATATGTATGTCGGTTTTAGTGAAAGTTTCCATTGTGGTGATGATGCTCGTGACTACCATCGCCATGATCGCAGTAGTTTGCGTTTAGGCTTAGCTTACCAGCCAAAAAATCGTTTACAAGGTCTTCAACCCCTTTAATAGGAGCACCAACAAAAACGTTTACACCATAGCTGTTGAACAGATTAACGGCCTGAGGTCCCATTCCACCCGCAATAACCTCGGTTGCACCTTGTTCAGCAACCCATTTTGGGAATGTCCCAGGTTGATGCTCGGGAGGGTCGAGTACGGTTACTTTGGTAATATTGTTGTTTTCAACATCAACAAACGCAAATGCTTGGCAATGGCCAAAATGTGCCGAAAGCACATTGCCTTCCATGGGTATAGCAAATCTCTTTTTCATTTTTTGTGGTTTAAATTTTAACTTGTATGATATATTTATTTGTTTGGGTTTCTAAAAGAACCCTTACAGTGGGTTATTACTGTAAGGGAATTTAAGGGGCAAATAGTTAGACATCTTAAAAATTTTGATAGTATAATCCTTAGTCTAAAATCCACCCCTAAATCTGTTACGCATTCCAAATCCACGGCCGCGACCACGTCCGCCTTGTCCTCGGCCAAATCTGAATCCTCTGCCCAGGAAATTTTCTTGTTGATTGCTTTCCTCGGAGTTTGGCGTACTGCTTTGTTTTGCACCAAAGTTTGTGCAACGTCCCATTCGTCTACCGGTCATAGGACCTTGTCCCATAGGGCCAGTTTGATTAAATCCAGGCATATTACCTCCTTTTTACTGGTTGGTTTTTTCGTTATACTTTAATCGTTTCCCTTTGCCCTGACCGCCACCTGAGTGACGTTTCTTTCCCATGCCTTTCCCTAACTTCAATTCTTGCTCGGCTTCGGGTGAAGGCTCGCAATATCCTAGTTTACGTCCTGTTTTTGCACCTTTCCCTTCAGGGCCAGTTCCATCCATTTTTGGCATGTTCAATGTTTTTATTTGTTACTTTTTAGGAATTGATTTATCACATCGTTGATATTTTCTTTATATCCAAGGTGGACTTCTATTCCAAATTTCTCACAAGCTCCTTCGGCGTGTTCTGGGAGTTTGTATGCCAGCATTACTTTTACCCCATTTCGTTGCATTATTAAAGGATGTTGTTTTTACAGTCGCAGCCCTCTGGGGTGTATAGCAATTTCGTGTCGATAATATTATTAGAACTGTCGATTGAAAATATTGTGAAGACTTCGCACTCATTTAGGTATTCGCCGAGAATACTCCCTATGGTAGGTACTGCTATTTTCATTGGTAACCCTCCTCAATATTTTAAATGGTTAAAAACACTTTGTTTAATCCTTCACATTATTGAGCATTTCAATTATCGATTGAATAGTTCTATCTGAATCTTTGAGAATGATCATCTGGATTTTTAAACTGTCAAGTAAGGGCTTTACCTTCATCCCAAATTCTCCCGAGATGATCTTGTCGACATTTTTGGATGAAAGTAATTTTACGGTTAACGTTCCAGCTTGCTCCTCAACTTCCCTGTAAGGGTTTGGAATTATCTCAACTGTTCCGGTTTGCTTATCGTAAATAACAAAGTATTTACAGTGGCTAAAACGCTGATCGAGTTCAGATTCCAAAGAGTTTCCCCTTGATGTTATAGCAATTTTCATAATCTACTTTGTTTGGTAATGTTTTCTAGTT
Organism: Bacteroidales bacterium; assembly: GCA_011045955.1. GTDB lineage: Bacteria > Bacteroidota > Bacteroidia > Bacteroidales > Tenuifilaceae > Tenuifilum. The sequence continues at coordinate 6,945 of DSBV01000049.1, forward strand.
AGAGGTGTTTTGCAGGTTAGACAAATCTCATTTCTGCATGGTATTCCGTAATGATGCTGTTTTGTAAACCCGCATTTAGGGCAAATGCACATATCCTGGATGGAATTGTTTAGATTGTTTTCTGAAATATCATCTGTATGCCTTACTATTGAAGGACTACCACATAAAGGGCATTTTTGAACCGGGATATTTTTTTGAGGATTGTTAAAGTCACATCCGCAACTGTTGCATTGGTACCAGTCGCTATCGAAGTAAACCTTGCCACCTTCAATTTCAATTTGCCGGCCTTCAACAAATGCTTTCGATATTTTCATTCTTGCCGAGGCATATATTCGTGTGAATGTTGGTCGTGAAACGTTCATCAGCACCGATGCCTGGTGGTGGTTGTACATATCGTAATCGCACATTCTGAATGCTTCGTACTCCTCAAAGTTCAGGATTAATGGCTCCTTCTTTTTAATATCTAAATCCGGGCCATAAGGCTTGAATCCCTTTACTATTGGGGGATTTGTTACTTTTCTTGGAATTTTTAGTCGAGCCATATTATGAGTAAATGTTCGATACAAATATAATGAACAAATGTTCATAATGCAAAAAAATAAATAATTTTGTCGAAAAAATAATTAGTAGATGATAAGTTCAAAAACAACTCAATATAGGGTGATGTTTCCAAGGGACTTAAACAATAATGGAACTTTATTTGGGGGCTTGGCCATGCAGTGGTTGGATTTGGATGAAGTGGCCTATATTACTGCAACCCTATTTTCCGGGAAGAAAATTGTAACCGTATCGGTGTGTAAGGTCAATTTTATTGCACCGGTGCTGCTCAATACGATTGTGGAGATTAGCAGTGACGTTCAAAAGGTTGGCTCCACAAAAATGGAAGTTTTGGTTGAGATTTATCAGGAAGATATGTATTCAAATTCTCGAAACAAGGTTGTTGATGCTACCTTTATCTTTGCCGCGGTGGATGAGGATAATAAGCCTATTCGATTGATGGATAGTAAGGTTGAGTTTGAAGTTAAGAACGATTTAATCTAGTTGAGATGGCTTTTTATTAGTCAGGAACCATCATAAAAATTTTTATTCTTCAAGACCTTTTCCTGTGGAGTATTTTCTCCATTTCTCAATCAGCGCAGACATATCGTATGGTAGCTGTGAGTCAAAGTAAAGCCGCTGGTTGGTGAGTGGGTGGGTAAAACCAAGCGTTTTGGCGTGCAGGGCATGGCGGGGGCATACCTCAAAACAGTTCTCAACAAACTGCTTATACTTTGTGGTTAGGTTACCTTTCAGGATTTTAACGCCACCGTAAACCTCATCGCTGAAAAGTGGATGCCTGATGTATTCCATGTGGGCGCGGATTTGGTGGGTGCGACCGGTCTCCAGCTTACATTCAATGAGGGTGGTGTGTCCAAATCGTTCTATTGCGCGCCAGTGTGTAACGGCATGTTTACCTTGTTCCCCATCGGGGAAAACTTGCATACGCTTGCGGTCGCGAATGCTGCGACCAATATGCCCTGTTACTGTTCCGCTATCGGTTCCCATATCACCCCAAACAAGGGCAACGTATAGCCTGTCGGTGGTGCGTTCATAGAACTGCCGGGCCAGGTGATTCATGGCCATCTCGGTTTTGGCAATAACCAGCAGCCCCGATGTGTTTCGGTCGATACGGTGGACAAGTCCAGGCCGAACCTCGCCGCTTCTAAAGAGCGGAACATCACGTAGGTGGTAGAGTAGGGCGTTCACCAGCGTGCCGGTGAAATTGCCATGTGCCGGGTGCACTATCATCCTGGCGGGCTTGTTCACCACAAGCAAAGCCTCGTCCTCATAAACTATGTCGATGGGGATGTTTTCGGGTTTGATATCGGTTTCGCGGGGTGGGTAAGCCAGAACAATGGAAATGGCATCGAGTGGCTTTACCTTATACGACGATTTTACGGCTTTGCCGTTAACCAGTATATTGCCTGCTTCGGCTGCACCCTGAATACGATTGCGGCTAACGTTGCGTATCTTTTCGGTCAGGAACTTGTCGATTCGAGTTGGTGTTTGCCCCTTATCGACCTCAATGCGGAAATGCTCGTAAAGGTCGGCCTGCTCCGCCGCTCCGTTCTCCGGCTCATCATAGGGTTCGTACAGCCGGTTATCGTTCATCGCTTTATAACCACTTTGGATGTTAGGAATTGTCCGTTTGCCAGGTTTACTCGGAGTATGTATATACCCGCCGGGATATGTCCAACGCCTATGGGTTGGTTTGAATAGAACTGTTTACTTTCAATCACCTGGCCGGTTATGGAAATCAGTTGATACCATTTTGCTGTCCCATTAATGTCAGTATCGATATAAATAAACTCAGCGGCAGGATTGGGGTAAACTCTAAATCCCTTGCTTGATGTTGTGGGGGTAGATGTGGGTATTTGGTAAAACTTGCCAAAAATAGGTCTGATCATTATAGTTCCCTCAAACTGGGTGTTTGTCCAGTAACCGGGCAGATTGTGAAAAATCCTTTTGCGATTGTTTGTGTTTCGGTCAAATCCCACATTCATAAACTCAGTGGTGTTTTGCTGCCAGCCCAGGTAGAAGTTACTCTTGGGAATTTCAATGGGATCGATACGGTAAATGGTAAAGCAGTTCAAACTATCGGTAAACTGGGGTCGGGAGGTGCTTTCCTGGTAGATAATGTTGCCGGGTTTGCCGTTGTCATCGGCCCAAACAGTAATCTTAAAGGGTTGGCTGTTGGCATCCTGGTAGCTACGGTTAAAGTAAACCATTACGCCAACCAAAGTATCGGTTTTATAGTTGTAAAATTGTTGGGCAACCATGGCGTTTGTAGTTCCTTCGCCAAAAAGGCCATAGCCGCTTTCGGCACTGCCGTCGTCGAGCGCATAGTAATTATAAAAGTTGAGTTGCTGAGCCAGTGTGTCGTTATATCGGAAATGTTTAGTGGCCTCATCAAAATCGGTTTGCAGGAATGTTTTCATAAGGAACTTAGCCGAATCGGGCCAAGCGGAAGTAAAGTTGTAATCGAACAGGCGTGTGTATGCGAATTCCTGATATCCGTAAATATTCTCAGCTCCTCCCGAAAAGGAGTACTCATCACCCGTTGAAAGGTTGGTAACCGAAAACCGGCGGGTTACATTCCATGTGGTTGGGCCAAGGTTGCTGTAAACAATTTTAAACTCACGGGGAACATTCATTTCAGTGTTTTGGGATTTGGCAAAGTGCGACCAAGGAATCGATTTGTAATTTTTAAGGAAAGGGTAAATGGGCTTGCGGAACGCAATATCGTTGTAAACGGTATCGTCCCAGTTACGTAACCTATTCAGGTAAACCATATCGATATGCCAGTGGTCGGAGTTGGTTTTGAGACCAGGAACTGTAGCATTTTCCATGAGCGATGCGTATCCAATAAAACGAAAACAGAACCCGTTTTCTAAAAAAGAAGGATTATTAATATTGATGTTAACGGTAAAGAATGTTGAATCGAGTTTAGATGAGTTTTTCTGTGTTTTTTTGTTGAGCAAATGGTTGTAGAATTCAATTTTGTTGGCTTTAAAGTTGACCGACGCTGCCCAACTTCTAACCCAACGGTTTTCCGATGGGCTAAACAGTTCCAGTACAAGCGAATCGTTTGGGCTGGGTTGGTAGCCTAACCCTCCGGGTTGAACGCTGAACGATAGGTAGATGCTATCGGTAGCCGGATAGTTGAGGTTTATGGGGAGTGAGGTAAGCGTATCGGCAGGTTGTGGGTAGGTGGTAAGATGGGCATGCAAAATGCCCTTGCGGTTAATGGCATTGAACGTGGCTACACCTATGGTAGGTGGGTTTATGGCATAGGTTTGATTCGAAATTACATTGCTGGGCTCCCAGAGTTCAAGGGTGGGAAAGGGCAGGTTTCGGGCAAAATCGTCGAAAAAAGGGAGTGTAAGGGTTGTTTTCGATTCTTTGGGCATTTCAACAGGCTGAGTTGTTTGGTAGCCCGAAAGGTTTACTAATATCTCCTGCCCAAAGGAAAAGTTTGAAGCAAAAATGAGTATTAGAGTGATTAATGCTTTCTGCATTGTATCGCTATTCTATGATTTCGTCGGCCTGCTTGGTTAGCTTAGCGTTAACCGAGTCGGCACGTTCAATTTTTGGGATACGCGCTTGGTTTAGCGTTAGCCAAATATCAACCCTGGTTCCAAAGCTTAGGGTTGCGTTTTCCATGTAAGCAGGGTACTGGCTATACACCCTTGCATCTAACGAGTCGTTGTGCGTAATTATTGTTTCATCGTATCGTATTCTGCCAACATTAAGCGATGCTTCAATTATTCTGTTTACTGCATCATTAAGTTTAAGGCCTATGAGTAGTGGTATTCCGGTACGTTCACCCTGCATGCCCTGGCCTAGAACCAGGTCGATCTTTGAGCCCTTGGGGATACGTGTGCCCGGTTCAGCAATTTTTCCATCAAATCGTTGTTCAAGTACATTGTTTAGTCCTAGGTCGGGGCGGAAGTATAGGGTGCCAACCTCAAAGCCTTCCTGTTCAAGTATAGCCTTGGCTTGCCTTAGGGTGTAGCCAACTATATTAGGAATTTCAATTTTGATAGGGTTTTTGGCATTGATGGTAACAAATACCCTTCGGTTTTTTTTAACCATAGTTCCCGGTTCGGGATTCTGGGCGATTACACTTCCCGGTTTCTTGTTAAATATGTAAACCGAATCGGCAATTTCAATCCTCTGGTTGTTATCGGCAATTACCTTAGCGGCTTCCTCTACTGCCATACCTATAAGGTTAGGGGTTGGTTGTTCCTGGTTATGCCTGGTGTATATCCTTAAAAAGATCATGAGCGCAATAAGCACTACGACTATCAAGCCTAATCCATTTATTACCGTGCTAATATAAGGGATTCGGTATAGCTTCAGAAGGTGCTTTTTTACTTTCTCGAATGCGGTTTTGGTTGTCATAATGCATGGTGATTAAACATGATACAAAAATAGCATAAACATGTAATAATTCTACCAATTAGTTGTATAGCTTAATAATATTGTATAATGAGTCGCGCTCGGCTGGTATTTTATTCGCTTCTTTAATAAGTTGGGTCAGCCGGTCAACAGTCATCACTGGTTTTTGCTCTTCGGCGCCAGCCATGGAGTATATCTTTGTAGTATCGTCGATAGTTCCGTCAATATCGTCGGCGCCAAAGTGGATGGCAAGGCGGGTGTTATGAATGCCAAGCATGGGCCAATACGCTTTAAGATGTTTGATATTGTCCATGAAGATTCTGGAAACCGCAAAGTTACGTAAGTCCTCAACCAGATTTACCTCGCCTAAGTATCCCATGGGGTTGTTGGCTGCCCTAAATTTTAAAGGGATAAAGCAGTTGAAGCCATGGGTTTCGTCCTGTAAGTTTCGTATTGCCTCCATGTGCTGTACCCTGTGCCTGTAACTTTCAATATGGCCGTAAAGCATGGTGGCATTCGATTGAATGCCAATCTCATGCGCGGCTTTGTGAATGGCTAGCCACGCTGCGCCCGATGCTTTATTGGGGCATATTTTGGCTCTCACGGCCGGGTCGAAAATCTCCGCACCCCCTCCTGGGATGGAATCCAGTCCATACTCTTTGAGTATCCTCAAACCCTCCGCGTACGATAGCTTGCTTTTACGAATCACGTAATCGAGTTCAATGGCGGAGAAGGCTTTTACGTGGATGTTGGGAAGAATCTCCTTAACGGCTTTGATCATTTTCCCGTAGTAATCCAAATCCCACTTGGGGTGAACACCGCCAACTATATGTACCTCGGTTACATCGCTGTTCTGGTACTTGCGAGCCATGTTGCTTATATTCTCGAGAGTGAAAACCCAGCTCTCGGGGTCGCCGGCACCTTTGTGGTACGAGCAAAACTTGCAGTTGAAAACGCAAAGGTTGGTTGGTTCAATATGAAAGTTTTTGTTGAAAAGAATGTAATCGCCATTTAACCTTTGGTTCACTACGTTAGCCAGTTGCGATAGTAGATCAAGGTTGGCTTTCTCGTATAGGTATTCGGTCTCGCTGGGCTTAATACGCTGGCCGCACATCACCTTTTCGGCAATACCCTTTAAAGAAAGGTCAGTAATTTTAGGCTCTATGGTTTTGATAATTGGTTCCATCGAAAAAATTTGTGGTAAAGATACATCAAGTAAACAAAAAAGGCAGGTTGTTTACCCGCCTTTATCTGTTATGATTGGTTAGCAATTATTTCCGGAAAATTTCATCGGAAACAGTCAGTCTCTTTCTTCCCTTTGCACGGCGGGCAGCCAGAACCCTGCGGCCATTGTGGGTCGACATGCGTTCACGGAATCCGTGTTTATTTCTTCTTTTCCTGATGGATGGCTGAAATGTTCTTTTCATCTCTGTATGCTTTACTTATTATTATTTCCAGCAAATCTATGGCTTTTTAAAGCCATTTTGGGTTTGCAAAGGTAAAACAATTTTTCAATATTAAAAAAGGTGGCGGCTAAAAATTCTAAAATAGTTAACCGCTAAGGGGGTAATACCTGAGCTATGTTCATTCTTACCTTTAATCTTTACCCTTTATCCTTTATCCTTTACCCTATCTCACACCTCAATATGTATCACGTATTTTTCCGCAAAATACTCATCTTCAAAAAAGTCGTTTATGTTCCATTTGGTAACCCATTTGTGGTAGGGTTTTAGTTCTTCTTTTACATCGCCCCCTTTAAGGCAAATCATGCCGTTAGGCAGATTGTTAAAACCTCCAGGGTGGATGTTTTTTTCAACCCAAGCCATAAGCTTTGGGACTGGAGCCACTGCGCGGCTAACAACAAAATCCCACTCCTGCTTAAGGTCCTCGGCGCGTGCGGTTATTACCTCTACGTTTTGTAAACCTAACGCTCGGGAAACCTCGGCTGTAACCTTAGTTTTTTTGGCAATGGAATCGACCAGGGTAAATTTACAGTTTGGGAAAAGGATGGCAAGGGGGATGCCCGGAAAACCGCCACCAGTTCCAATATCCATAATACTGGTGCCCTTGGCAAACTGAATTGCCTTGGCAATTGCCAGCGAATGCAGCACATGGTGAACCATCAGGTTGTCGATATCCTTACGCGAGATTACGTTGATTTGCGAATTCCAGAAACTATAAAGTGGTTCAAGCTGAGCAAACTGGTCGCGTTGAGCTTGTGTTAGCTCAGGAAAGTATTGTGCAATTTGTTCCATGGCAAAACGTTTCATATATGGTGTGGCGGAAGGTTGCTCAGGATGTTTGAGAGTAACTCGCGGGCTCTAAAAAGTTGTGCTTTTACGGTTCCAAGTGGAAGATCCAACTCTTCGGCTATCTCTTCGTAGGAGTACTCCTTAAAGTAGCGCAGTTCTATGAGTTTACGGTAGCGGGGCTTAAGATTCGAAACCACCTCCTGAACCAGTTTTATGTTTTGTTCCTTTATCAAGTTCTCCTCAGGGTCAAGTGTTGATGCTGGAATAGCCGACGATGGCGACATGGAATTGCCTTCGGCATCCTCAGCGCCTTGGTCAATGGATATCAAATTGGCCTTGCGCTTACGGATAAAGTCAATACAGTTGTTCGATGCAATCTTGAAAAGCCAGGTGCTAAAGGCGTATTTAGGGGTGTACTGATGAATATTCTTAAAGGCTTTGCCAAAAGCCTCAAGGGTTAGGTCTTCGGCATCGCTTTTGTTATTAACCATTTTCAGTAGCATGTAGTATATGGCATCCCGGTACCTATCCATAAGCTCGGCATAAGCTTTCTGGTCGCCTTTAATTGCTTTGTCCACAAGCACAAGGTCGTATTTAGCCTTCTCTGAAAGATTTTCCGGGATCATTACCATTTCTGCTGGCGATGGTTAAGAGTGTTAAAGACTATCAATTTAGCATAAAAAAAGAGAGAAAACAAATCCCACCAAAATGCAACACGCATTAGTTTCCGTTCTTGAAATTTTTTGGCTGCAATGGCGGTAATGATATGCTTAATAATGATGACGAACAAAAGCAAGGCGGTTGAAATTATTGGAAGAGTGTTGAAAATCAAGGTTAATGCAAACAGAATATAAACAAGTATTCTGCTTAATGGTTCAAGGCTTAAACGTGTTTTCAGTTTTTTGCTGTAGAATTTTGATGTGGAAAGGTGCCTGCGCTTTTGGCGTAGCCAGGTAGCATAAGTTTTTCGGGGAATAGAAAGAGTGTGTGCATCAGGGCGGTACTCAACAGCGGTATTGTTTGGCGTTGCAACCTCCATCACAAAAAGATCGTCGTCGCCCGAATCGATACCGGCGTGATTGGCAAAACCTTTATTCTTGAAAAACAGCGATTTTTTGTAAGCCAGGTTACGGCCTACGCCCATGTATGGCCTGCGGGCTAATGCCCATCCAAAGTAGTTTAGGGCGATGTAAAGTGTATCGAGCCTGATAAGTTTATTGAGCAATCCCCTTTCAGCTAGGTAGCCACCATAGCCTATCACTACTTCTGCGCCATTTGTAAAGTTTGATGCCATGTGGCGTAGCCACTTGTTCGATTTCGGGAAGCAATCGGCATCGGTAAGCACCAGCCATTCGTTTTTGGCTGCCTTTATGCCAACTGTTAGGGCTAATTTTTTGGTATGGGTAAACTTTTCGTCTTCCTTTATGGTAGTTACGCACAGGCGATGGTGTTTTTTTTGAAGGCTCTCAAGCACCAAATCGGAATTATCGCTTGAGCAGTCGTTCACTACAACTACCTCATAGTTGGGGTAATCCTGTTCAAGGACTTTGGGAAGAAAATGCTTAAGGTTTTCCTCCTCGTTGCGGGCGCATATTACCACCGATAGCGGGGGGTACTGATCATCGTTTTCAGGTAAAGCATTAAATGTATTGCGGATAACCCTTAGGTAGAGAACCAGGTAAAAGTATAACTGTATAAGGACAAATACTAAAAAACCAACACCAATTACTTTTTGGTAAATGCTTAAATTATAGATAATTTCCATTATAAGGCAAGTAGTAATTTTCATGCAATGATATTAAATTTTGGCCGAATTTCAAGTAGAATTAATCATGATTTGTAGCAAGGTACTACAAACTTGTTCTTACCAGTATTTGCGAGTTCTGCTATTCATGTCCAATTACTTTGCTACATTTGCAAAAAATATAAAAATTTGAGTTTTAGTAGATTTAGTTTAAACCCCACGGTTCTTGAAGGTATTGAATCTATGGGGTATACAAAACCCACTCCTATTCAGGAGCAGGCCATACCCGTAATTTTGGAAGGACGCGATTTACTGGCCTGTGCACAAACCGGAACGGGTAAAACCGCAGCTTTTATGCTGCCTATCCTCAGCCTATTGTCAGCCGAAGAACATGATGCCGCGCCGGTCAATACGCTTGTAATTGTACCAACCCGTGAGCTTGCCATGCAAATCGACCAGCAAGTTGAGGGGTTCTCGTACTTTGCTCCTATTAGTTCAATTGCCGTTTATGGCGGGAACGATGGCTCAAACTGGGACAGGCAGCGACAGGCTTTAGAACATGGCACAGAGATTATTGTTGCCACGCCGGGCCGATTGATGCAGCATATTCAAATGGGCTATTTTAACCTTAAAGGTGTTCAACACCTCGTGCTCGACGAGGCCGATCGTATGCTTGATATGGGCTTTTACGACGATATCATGTCAATAATTGCATACTTACCCAAGCATAGGCAAACGCTTATGTTCTCCGCAACCATGCCGCCTAATATTCGTAAGTTTGCCAAATCAATCCTGAACAATCCGGTTGAGATAAACCTTGCCGTTTCCAAACCGCCTGAAAATATCTTGCAGGCGGTTTATAATGTTTCTGCTTCAAATAAACTATCGCTATTAGTTTCGCTTTTAAGCAAAAAGGATGTGGTGCAGAGTGCCATTGTTTTTGCATCGACCAAGGCCGAGGTGAAAAGCATTGAAAGCAAGCTGCACAAGGAAGGGGTAAGCGTTGCCGCCATGCACTCTGACCTGGAGCAGAAACAGCGCGAGGAGGTAATGCGCAATTTTCGTAACCGTAAGGTTCAGGTTTTAGCGGCTACCAATATTGTTGCGCGCGGCATCGATATTGAAGATATCGATTTAGTGGTAAACTATGATGTTCCATCTGATCCTGAAGATTACGTTCACCGCATTGGTCGAACAGCCCGCGCCCAGTCCGACGGCGTTGCCATTACTTTTGTTAGTCCCGACCAGCGCAGCAGGATACAAAGCATTGAACGTTTTCTTGGTGTAAAGATATTTGTAATTGATTATAGATCGAACAAATAGTATTTCGCCATGAAGGCTTGGGTTCGTCTCGTAGCTTTTTTGCTCCTGTGGGTATTGGATCCATTTTATTTATATGGGCAAGTGTTGAAAGGCAGAATCACCGACGATTCCGGCAAGCCAATACCATACGCATCTATCTATGCCAAGGAGCTTAGGCAAGGGACATCATCCAACTCCGATGGTGATTATATGCTTAGAGTTCCCAGGGGGCAACATTCATTTGTTTTTAGGAGCCTTGGTTACGAAACGGTTGAGAGCAGGATTAACGTAGATTCAGGTGAGGTAAACCTAAACATCACCATGCCTGTAAAACCTTTTCTGATTGCCCCTGTAACCGTTGGGGGCAAGGGCGAAGATATTGCCTATGATGTGGTTCGCAAGGCAATAGCCATGGCTCCATACTACCGCAATTTGGTTAGCGAGTACGAGGCAGAGGTTTACCTGAAAGGCACCTTTAAGGTCGACAAGTTCTCGTGGTTGGTTAAGCGAAGCTTAAAGGATAGCCCAAACCCGCCAAGGGAAGGAACCCTTTACATGCAGGAAACCTATAACAACGTCAGGTTTACGGCTCCCGATAAGTTTGATCAGAAGGTTAAGATGGTTCGCTCCAATTTCCCAGGCGAGATCAATAGCACCGATAATATCCTTGGCTTTGTATCGGCAAATCTCTATCAACCTAAAATTGGTGAAATCATTTTACCGCTGGCGCCTTACGCCTTTAACCATTACCGGTTTAAGTACGAGGGATATGCCTTTCAGGATAGCCGGGCACTGGTTAAGGTAAAGGTCATTCCCAAACGAAAAAGCCGGCAGCTGGTTGAGGGTTACATGTACATTGCCGAGGACTACTGGAACCTGCACGAAATCGATTTTACAGTACAGTCGCTGGCCGGGCCATTCCGAATAAAGCAAACTTTTGGCGAGGTTGAGCGCAATGCCTGGCTTCCCATTAGCCAGTATTTTGATATCGATGCTAATTTCCTCGGCAATATTGGCCGAATACAGTACGTTACGGCTATCAAGTACCTAAATGTAAAACTAAACTCAAAAGTAAAACCACCTGTTAAAATCGATATAGTAAAAGCAGTAGAAAACAAGCAAATTGCTGAGGATACACAGACCAAAAGAAATACTTCGCCGCAAAAGCAAAAGGAAGATGCCCGCATGGAACAACTTTGGGCTAAGGATAATCTTACAAATCGTGAAATGTATGAACTGCAAAAGCTCATGCAAAAGCAGGTGCGACAATCCGATTCGCTTAGCAAAAACCTTGAGGTACCCAATCCTCTAACCATTACGGTCGACTCGGCTGCAACCAAACCCGACACCTTGGAATGGCAGCGGGTTAGGCCTATTGCCCTTAATGCCGAAGAGTTCAAGGTGAACAAGGAAATTGATAGTAAGTTGCACTTCTATTCCGATAGTGTTACCAAGGTAAACCTGCCGAAAATACTGTATAATGGATACAGAAGGTATGATGCTAAGAAGAAACGGACCATTCGATTCTCAGGATTTGGCGCCCCAAACGAGTTACGTTTCAACACTGTTGATGGTTTTGTGGTAGGAGCATGGGGGAGTTACGGTAAGCAGTATCAAGCTAATGGAATATATATAAGGCAATCGGCTTACTATGCCTTTGCCCGCAAAACGCCAATGGGCGAAACTGATTTCCGGTTCTCGTATGCTAATATGAACCGCGGTTTAGCATCCGTTCGCTTGGGTTGGATCAGTTACGATTTCAATGGCGATGCGGGTATTGGCCCAATAATCAACTCTACGGCAACACTTTGGTTTGGCCGAAACTACAAGAAACTTTACGAGAACCGATATGTTTCGTTTTCGAACCGTATCGATCCGTTCAACGGCTTTGAGGTTTACACCTCGGTTTCGCTTTCGCGTAGAGTAGAACTGCAAAACAATACCGATTTCATTATTTACCAGCAGAACCTGAAATGGTACACCCCAAATATTCCTGCTAATGAAGCTATTACAACCCAAAGCCTATCAACTCACAATTCACTTGAGGGTTCCATTCGTTTACGGTACACACCATTTTACTACTATCGCATTCGCAATGGCCGCAAGCAAATGCTTTACTCCCGCTGGCCAACAATTACTTTTCAGGTTCATAAGGCTTTACCCAATGTACTTAACTCAAATTCCGATTATCTCCGATGGGAAGCCATGCTTAACCAAACCATCAGAACCGGCCCAAGTAATCGCATAACCTATAAGGTTATTTTTGGCGACTTTGCCTATAAGCACTCCCTTTACTTTGTCGATTTTAAGCACTTTAATACCATGCGGATCCCGGTAGTCATCCCCTCGTTCAATGAGGGCTACCAGAATATCAGTTACTACCGTCGCAGTACATCGGACAGCTATGCCCAGGCCTTTTTGGGTTACCAATCGCCTTACCTTGCACTAAAATATTTGCCATTCCTGAGCAATAGGATTTGGCTGGAAAACCTTCAATTTGCCTACCTGAAGACTCAGGGCTATAAGCCCTACTATGAGGTTGGTTACTACATTAGCCAGATAGGTGTAGTGGGGGGCGTTGGCATTTTTGGGTCGTTTGAAGGAACAAGGTTTCATTCCCTTTCGGTAAAAGTATCGTTGTTAATTCCTGATTTTGGTTAGCACAGTGTTCAGTTAGTTCGGTAATGAGTGGGGTTGGACGTTGATTTTCTTTTTTCACTTCAAAATCAGAGGTATAATTATTCTGTATCTACCATAATAAATTTTTTGGTGTTATCGATATTCTTTTGTATTACTTGTAAAATGAATAACTATTCATTGATATTACCCCATGAGAAAAAAGGATGAGGCCAAAAAGGAAAAGATTTTTGAGGCAAGCCTTGATGTGCTTATAAATCATTGGTTTGTGGACTTTTAGATGGGAAAGGTAGCCAAGCAGGCAAATATTGCCGTGGGTACCATCTACCTTTACTTTAAGCACAAGGAGGATTTACTCAATCAGTTTTACCTTAAGCTTTACCAGGTGAATGTCGATAGATTTTTGGAACATTACAGTCCCAATGACTCATTTAGAGAGGGACTGAAATTGATATGGGTCAATTACCTTAAACATCGTATTAATCATTACAAGGATAGTCATTTCCTTGAACAGTACTATAAATCGCCTTATGTTAACGATAACCATAAACGGTTGGCAGAGCAGGTGAAAAAGCCATTACATGATATCATTCAAAAGGGTAAGGAATTAGGTCTTGTAAGGAGTGACTTGGATAATGAAATGATTTTTCTGGGTATGCTTGGATTTTTCAGGGAGTTAGCCGATGAATATGTAGGTAACTGTTATATTTTTAATGAAGATAGGATTAATAAAGCCTTTGAAATGAGTTGGAATATGATTAAAGCGTAGATGTAAAACTAAAAATTTGAATGAGTATGACAACCCCATATTGGCAGTATTTGATTTCGATGCCGCTTTACGTTGTTTTGCTAATGCTGGCCGTGGAGTTTATGCAAAAGAATTATCGGTTTGCAGCTATTTTTTGGGTTTTATCACTTTTTACCTTTCCGCTTTGGTTTGATAATTTAGAGGGATAATTCCGTTGGGCAAAAAAACTCTTGGTGTTGTTACCTACTGCATTTGTAGTTGGATTTGCCCCTATTGCACAGTACGAAAAGCGCAAGAGATGGTGGACGATTTTTTGGAAGGATTGGGTGTTGTGGTTTTTGTATGCAATTCTTGGGTTAAATATCCTTGAAGCCTTGTTGAAGGATTTTGAGGTGGGCAATTGGTTTAAAGGCTTATCGGGCTTAATACTTATTGTAACTATCCCCTTGTTAAATCAAGAAAAGGAAAGCGTGTTGGCTGGAAAATTTCAGAGGATAAACCTAAAGATTTGATCGCATATACCGGTGCTACAAGTAATTTCTCTTATACCTCATGGATTATTGCATTTGTTTATGCCGAAAATCCAGGACATGCAGCAAGTTCGCTTCGTATATTGTTGGCCGCAGAACTTTATCCGGTAATTAAGCGCAGACCTGAGTTGTATGTACAAGCCCGAGTGTACTCCTTAGCTATTCAAATTCTTATTAGAGCCACTTACGATATTTTCACATCAGTTATGGATTCATCGGCGTTTGCAAGTCAAAAGGTTGTGTTCTGGTGGGGTGTAATAAACTTCGCTCTTCATCTACCTTACCTTATTTGGTATTTCTTTTTCAAGAAAAGCAACCAGTAAGAAATTGGCTTTAGATATTACTTGCCTATAGGCTGATTTGAATGGAACTTATGGATTTTAAGGGTGTGTAGATTCAGCGTGCAGGGTGTCGTGTGAAGGTTTGGTTATCCAAGTTGTACGCTGATTTCAGGTAGCTGATTTCAGAAACATGGCTTACACTTTTTACCCTCACTCTTCCTTCCCTTTCACCACCACTACAAACTCCCCTTTGGGGGTTTTGGCGGTGAAGTGTTCAATGGCCTGGGCTATGGTTCCACGGAAGTTTTCTTCGTGCAGTTTTGTGAGTTCTCGGGCAATACAAACCTGCCTGTCGGATCCAAAAATGGGGAGCATCTGCTCAAGCAGTTTCACTATGCGAAACGGTGATTCGTAAAGTATTATGGTTCGTTCCTCGTCCTTTAATGCATTAAGCCTTTTATTACGCCCTTTCTTTTGGGGGAGGAAGCCTTCAAATATGAATCTATCGCAAGGGAAACCGCTTTGCACAAGAGCAGGGATTAGCGCTGTTGCTCCGGGTAGGCACTCAACCTCTATGTCCCGCTCAACACAGGTGCGTACCAGCAGGAAACCTGGATCGGATATGCCGGGTGTACCGGCATCGGATATTAGCGCTACCGATTCGCCTGCCTCAATGCGGCTTGTAAGGTAATAGACCGTTTGGTGCTCGTTGAACTTATGGTGCGATTTAAGCGGGGTGGATATACCGTAGTGCTTTAGCAGATTGCTACTGGTACGTGTATCCTCAGCCAGTATCAGGTTGACGCTTTTTAGGACATCAAGAGCCCTAAGAGTAATATCGGCCAGGTTGCCAATGGGGGTAGGAACAATGAATAGCTTCGACATGATACTGGGCGTTAGGCAAATTTTCTTCGAACTAAATCGATAAACGCCATGGCCGTTTCGTTGTCGGCTTCCCACTCAAAATTCTCGTGAATGTATATAATGGCTTCGTTCAAATCGGTAAGTTGGTTAATGTGTTTAATGGTTTGGTTGTAAAGGTCGGCATCGCCGCCAAAAAGTTCCTTGATGAATAGGAACTTATCGTTAATACCAATGGCCTTTGCCAGGTCGGTTATGGGTTTATTCTGCAGTTTGCTCTGCATGTCAACCTTTTGTTGCTGTTCGGCTATTACCTCGTTGCGGAATTTACGCTTGCCCTGATACTTATCGGCAAGTATGGCCGAACTTTCATCATGACTTTGGGGTGCAGGAGGTGGCGTAGGTTTTGGGGTTGGCTTAATATCAATCTTATCGGATTTAGTTTCATGTTTGGTGGGCTCAGTGCTTTGCGGTTGAAACGTTTTGGTTACATTTGTTTTAGGATTTTCTGAATGGCTTGCAGTTAATTCCACTTGAGAATCAGCAGGTTTTTCTGAAACGGCTGATTGTTTGCCTTCGATTTTAGCTGTTGCTGGTTCCTTTTCCAGAAGAATTTCTTCGTAAGTTTCGGCCAGCTTAGCGAGTAATATATCGCGCTCAATGGTCGGGAGTTTCCCGGAACTTAAAGCCTTGTCGATTATGGCTACCGCTTCAATGAGTTTATTTTGTGCACTCTTCAAGTACTGCATCGGAAATCGATTTTTTATTCATTGTTCAAAAGTAAGATTTATTACATTTGTCTGTAAAACTAACTCAAAATATTTATTTCTGAACCAATGCCTTTTCTGGAAAATTCGGTTAGCGGAAAACGTAAGGGATATATCGAGGTTATTGCTGGATCCATGTTTTCGGGCAAAACCGAAGAACTGATTCGTAGGCTTAAGCGAGCCAAGTATGCCAAGCAGAGGGTCGAGATTTTCAAACCCATAATTGACACCCGATACTCAGAGCAGGAGGTTGTATCGCACGATGCCAATTCAATACTTTCTACCCCGGTTTCATCGTCGGGAAACATTCTAATTCTGGCACAGAATGTCGATGTGGTGGGAATAGATGAGGCGCAGTTTTTTGATATGAATCTACCCAATGTTTGCAACCAGCTTGCCGATATGGGGATAAGGGTGATTGTGGCTGGGCTCGACATGGATTTTCGAGGGAAACCCTTTGGGCCTATGCCCAACCTGTTAGCCATTGCAGAGTATGTTACTAAAGTGCATGCCATTTGTGTTAAATGTGGCGATTTAGCCCAATACTCACACCGTAAAACCGATGCCGACAAGTTGGTTCTACTGGGCGAGACCGACATTTATGAGCCGCTATGCAGGCTATGTTACAACGAGGTAACCCGTAAGGGGGCAAAATAATTTTGATTACATCCAACGTCAAACAGGAACAAAATGCAAAAAGTAAATAAGTTGGGGGAAGTGCTTGGGCCGGTTGGTTCCATTGCAGGATATTTTTTTACGATTGTTGGAATTACCCAACTGTTTAACTCTTACAAGGCGATAATCTTTATTGTTTTTGGGCTATTCATTAGTTTTACTTCATTTGTGGCCTTTGTCGATTTTGACGCAAAAAGGTATCGAGGTGCAGTTAAACTTTTTGGAATATTTATCGTGGTAAAGTGGAAAATCATTGACAGTACTTTGGGTTTGAGAATTAAAAGGACAAATAGGGCATGGCGGACCTATAGTGCATCAAACCGCTCGTTCAGTATTTCCGATAGCAATTTTTTGATAGAGCTGGTTGATAGTCAGGGTAAGTCAGTTGCTGATATTGAACGATTCCGCAGCATCAAAGAGGCCTTGTTGTTTTACTCCATGCAGTTAGGTTTGCCCATTGATCATTCAGCCATGTAATATTTTTATATCCTGAATAGGTGAAAACTCAGGTTGATATATCGCACCACGTAACGCCAAAACTATTCTGGTTTGTCACCTTAATGATAATCCTATTGCCCGTTACAACTCAATACCGTTTACTGCTATTTGGTAATTACACTACCGGTGTGGTTGTTGGCGAGGAGTATGTGAGAACTTTAGGAATATCGGCATTGGGGCCCGAAAAGTATTCTGTTATTCAGTTTTCAACTGCCGATGGCAAAGTTGTCGAGTTTTATGGCCCCGAAAATTTTGACTATCAGGTTGGCTCCATTCTGAGGGTTGTTTACAACCCTGCCAAACCCACCGAGTGTATGGTGTTCAGTTTGGGTGCCCTATATACAGGCCGAAACGCGATAATCCCCGGAATACTTTTTTTACTTTGGATGGCTTTCTACCTTGCTTTTAGGAACAAAAAATAGATTTTATAAATTTGTTGAGTATATTGCAATAATCAATTTTTAAACATTGATGATCAACTTAACTGCTATACAACTTGCTGAAGTTGTTCAGGGTCAATTGATAGGCGACTCCTCTTTTGCTATAAGAAGTGTTATAACCGATAGTAGAGTGCCCGTATCGGGAAACGGCTCCATGTTCATTGCGCTGGTTGGCCCAAATCACAACGGTCATGAATATATCGGAGAACTTTATAATGTTCGTAACATAAAGGCATACCTTGTTGAAAAGGGTGAAGTTGACTACACAAGTTACCCGAATGCTACCTTTGTTGAGGTTGACGATACCCTGCAGGCCCTTCAAAGGCTTGGTGCCTACCACCGCAACCGATTCGTTTACCCAGTAGTAGGCATTACCGGAAGTAACGGAAAGACTATAGTAAAGGAGTGGCTCAACCAACTTCTTTCCTCGGAACACCAAATTGTTCGTAGCCCGCGGAGCTATAACTCGCAGGTGGGCGTTCCCCTTTCGGTTCTCCAAATGGACGATCATTTCGATTTAGCCATTTTTGAGGCGGGAATATCAAAACCCGGCGAGATGGTAAAGCTCCAACCCATAATTGATCCTACCATTGGTATTTTTACCAATATCGGAATGCCCCATCAGGAAAATTTCGACGATATTGATGAGAAGGTTAACGAGAAACTAAAACTATTCCGCGAAGTCAAAACGCTTATATACTGCAAGGATCATGCGGTTATCGATTCGATAGTTCAGGAAAATACTTTGCTTGCCGACAACCAGCTGCTTACCTGGGGCCAAAATCCAACATCCAAGGTGCAGGTTAAGAGTATTCAACGTCAATCCGGAAAAACCCAAATAAATATTCGCTATAATCAGCAGGAGTTCACGGTATCAATACCATTTACCGATACGGCATCGTGTGAGAATGCCATGCACTGCGTAACTACCATGCTACTTTTAGGCTATAGCACCCAGGATATCGATTTGCGCCTACAGCGCCTGCAGCCGGTGGCCATGCGCATGGAACTTAAGGAAGGTATTAACGGCTGCTCAATCATCAACGATTCCTACAACTCCGACCTGGGCTCACTTGCCATTGCCATCGACTTTTTGATGCAGCAAAAGCAGCACGACCAACATGTGGTAATCCTTTCCGATATTCTGGAAAGTGGTTATGCACCCGAACAGCTTTACTCAAAGGTTGCCCAAATGCTCGAGGATAAAGGGGTTGACCTACTCATTGGCATTGGCCCTGAAATTAGCCGATACGATTACGCCTTTGAGATTGATGCGGAATTTTACACCAGCACCCATGAGTTCCTGCTCGACCTTAAGCGCAAGGAGATTTGCGATGCTGCCATTCTGGTTAAGGGTAGCCGCAAGTTCCACTTTGAGCAGATTAGCGCAGCGCTTGAACGAAAGGTTCACCGAACCACACTCGAAATCAACCTGAATGCAATTGCCCATAATCTGAACTACTACCGAAGCTTGCTGAAACCGGGCGTTAAGGTGATGGCAATGGTAAAAGCTTTCTCGTATGGTAGCGGCTCGTACGAAATAGTTAACCTGCTTCAGTTTCAACGTGTCGACTATCTTGGTGTGGCCTATACCGATGAGGGTGTTTCGCTAAGGGAAGCAGGAATTTCGTTGCCAATAGTTGTTCTCAACCCATCGTTTGGTACCTATGAGCTTATGGTTGAGTTTAACCTTGAGCCCGAAATCTACAACATTACAGGCTTAAAGGAGTTTATCAATGTGTTGAATAGGGTAGGAGTAAGCTCATACGGCATCCATATTAAGATTGATAGCGGAATGCACAGGCTTGGTTTTACTCCCGACCAGCTGGATGAACTTTTAGCCATGCTAAAATCGACCAATTCAGTTCGGGTAAAAAGCATTTTCTCGCACTTAGCTGCCAGCAATGAGCCCCAACATGACCAGTTTACCATACACCAAATAGAGACTTTTGATAGGGCTTGCAATTTGTTGATAGATGCTTTAGGATATCAGCCAATTCGGCATATCCTGAATACAGGAGGTATAGAGCGATATCCCGAAGCGCAATTCGAAATGGTTCGATTGGGGATAGGCTTGTATGGCATAAGTCCAACGCATAGCGAAAAGCTAATGCCCATTAGCACGCTTAGGAGCAAGGTGATTCAGGTTAAACAAATCCAACCTGGCGACACGGTAGGGTATAGCCGAAAAGGAATTGTTGATAAGCCTACCATGGTAGTTACCATTCCAGTTGGCTACGCCGATGGGTTATCGCGTTTACTGGGTAACGGTAATTACAGCATGATGCTGAATGGTACACTGGTGCCAACCATTGGTAATATTAGCATGGACACCTGCATGCTCGATGCAACCGGCGTTGATGTTCACGAAGGTGATGAGGTGATAGTTTTTGGCCACAAACCAACCATTTCCGATATGGCAAAAGCCATGGGAACTATCCCATACGAGGTGCTCACTTCAATCTCGCAGAGGGTAAAACGGGTTTACTTTCAGGAGTAGTTTAACCTAAATCACTAATACGTTCCAGCCTGTGATGGTCAAGGATTTTTATCCTACGTCCGTCAAGTTCAATTACTCCCTCCTCGGCAAAGCCAGATAGGGTCCTAATGGCGTTGGATGTGGTCATGTTCGATAGGTTTGCTAAATCCTCGCGCGATAGGTAAACCTTGATAGTTTTACCATCGTCTTCAAGTCCGTAGGTATCGCGCAGGAATATAAGCGATTCAGCCAACCGCCCGCGGATGTGTTTTTGGGTTAGAGTTACCGTGCGGTTGGTTGAGAAACCCAACTCTGTGGCAACCGATTTTAGGATGTTTAGCGTTAGCTCGGCGTTATTCCTAAGAATCCCCATGAAGGCATTCTTTTCAATTATGCATACAACCGAATCCTCCAGCGCCTCAGCAGTGGCAGAGTAGTTTTCCTCAGCAAATAATGCCCTGTATCCTATAAAACCGATAGGCTTGGCCATACGAACAATCTGATCGCGACCACCAACCCCTTCCTTGTAGAGCTTAACCTTCCCTTTTGAAAGGCACACCAAACCATGTGGGGTATCGCCTTCCTTGTAAATTATCTCGCCCTTGCGGAAGTACTGACAGGTAATGTTGTTGCGCATAATCTCCCTCTCCTCTGGTTTTAGGTTAGGGAAAAGCCCGCACACCCCTTCAAATACGCTTTCAATATCGATGTTGTAGGAATTTCTGGACATTTTTTTTTCAAAAATACGTCATTTTATGCTTTCAAACATAAAATTAACATAATTTTAGCAGGGTTGGTTGTGTTTTGTTAATATTTCCGAGCCATTAGCTCCATTTTGCAACTAAGGGCATTTTCCGCCCGTAGCCAAATGCCTTGGACGACACCCTCAGAATTGGAGGCGATTGGTAACGCTTATACTCGTTCATATTGACAAGACTAAGGGTACGGTTCACAGTTGCGCTATTGAACCCTAACTCTACAATTTCATAGGCTGAGAGGCCTTGCTCAATGTATGCAAAAAGTATTGGGTCGAGTATTTCGTAGGGTGGAAGCGAGTCGGAATCTTTCTGATTGGGGCGTAGCTCTGCCGATGGGGGCTTTTGTATGGTGTTAACAGGGATTATTTCATCGTTGCGGTTGATATAATTGGCCAGCCTGTAAACATCGGTTTTATAAACATCGCCTAAAACGCTTAATGCTCCGCACATATCGCCGTATAGCGTTCCATAGCCTACAGCAGCCTCACTTTTATTGCTGGTATTAAGCAGCAAATGACCCAACTTATTGGAGATGGCCATTAGTAGGGTTCCCCGAACCCTTGCCTGGATATTCTCTTCGGTAATATCCTCGGGTTTGCCAGCAAAAATGAAACTTAACTGGCTTTTAAACGATTCAAAAATGGGCTGAATGGAAACAATATCGTATTGTACTCCAAGTTTTTTGGCAAGTGCCACAGCGTCGTCAATAGAGTGTTGCGATGAGTACTGCGATGGCATTAGTAAAACACGGATGTTGTTAACATCAAGAGCTTGAGAGGCAAGGACTAACACTACAGCCGAGTCGATACCGCCCGATAAACCAAGCGTGGCTTTGGCCAAACCAAGTTTGTCAAAGTAATCCCTGATGCCCATAACCAAGGCATTGTGAATACGCTCAATCCGTTGAGTTGATGATGATGGGGATTCGGTGGGGAGCGGCTGGGCTTTATCAAAGGAGTTGGTTTCAACCACTTTAAAATCTTCCTTAAAGCTTTTCAACTTTAAAATGATATTGCCTTTGGCGTTTACAACCATTGAGCCTCCATCAAAAAGCAAATCGGTATTACCTCCAACCTGGTTAACGTAAATAACAGGTACGGAATACCTTGCCACATTACTTTGGAAAACCTGCAGCCTGCGCTCCTCAACGTTGTAGCTGAATGGCGAGGCTGAAATGTTAATCACCATTTCGGGATTCAGCTTTGCAAGGTAATTCATGGGCGCATCGCGGTAAAACTTGCTTCTGGAGAAAGCCGTAGTGGTGGGCTGGTCGTCCCATATATCCTCGCTGATAGTTATGGCTATTTTTGCCCCATCTATTTCTGCAATCCTATAATTCCCTGGGTTGGGTTCAAAGTACCGGTACTCATCAAAAATATCGTAATCGGGTAATAGGGTCTTGTGAAAAACATCCAAAATTTTTCCATCGCCAAGTAGGTAGGCAGAGTTGAAAAGCAACTTGCCCGTGGTGTTTGGGTTGATACTTGGTGCGCCAACTATGGCATAGATGCCATTGCAGTTTAGGGCTATTTGCACAATAGTGGTCATGCATCTATCAACAAAATGCTTGTGGGTAAGCAAGTCGTGGGGTGGGTAACCGCAAACCGATAGTTCCGAAAATACAATCAACCTTGCACCTTCTGCCTTTGCCCGGTTTATCGATGCCACTATTTTATCGGTATTACGGTCAAAGTTGCCAATGGTATAGTTTAGCTGAGCAAGTGCTACCTTCATCTTGGAGTTTTCAGTAGATTAAAATATTACACCAATTTTTAGTGAAAAGCTTTGCGATGTTATGGTTGAGTTTGGAAGTTCGATGATCCGGGTTAAGCCATCGTTCCAGGTAATGCCAAATAGTATGGCGCTTTCGCCGCCGAGGGAGTATTCGCCGCCTACCCCTATGTAATACGAGGCAAATCCCCAAGCCATGTCGGACTTGGTGGTTTCTCGGACAACATTGTTGGTTTTGTTCCACGCGTAGCTTCTTATCCTGAGGCTACCGCTAACACCAACGTTGGCAAAGTATGTGGTGTAGCCAATCTGGTTTGTCCAAAACTTAAAACCAATGGGCAACGTAAGGTATTGCGATTTAAATTTGATGTTATCGCCAACAGCAATATTGTAGGTGCTATCAATTGTTTTTAGGGTAAATGCTGACTGCATAAGCCTGATGTTTCCGCCTAATGTATTAACTGAAAGCCCTGACGAAAAAGCATAGCGTTTGGCAAAGAATTTATCGGCCTTAAAACCGATGTTCAAACCCATAACAGGGCCATTGGGGTCGTAACGTTTGGTATTGGAGTTGAACCACGATAATTGTGGGTCAGCAAATACTCCAAAGCTGTATTGCTGTGCGTTTACCAATTGGTTACCAAGTAGAATTAAACCGATTGATAGGGTAAAACTATTCAACTTCATTGTTTCATTTTTGATCTTACCCTACAAAGGTAACCATAATTTTATTGCGGATTTGAAAAAGTTAATGGTTTAAGGTTAAAGGAGGTTCCTGTACCGCAAATCGTTAGCCGTTAGACGTTAACCGAAATTGAAAAAACAAACAACAATCAACTAACAACTGCACTTGTCATTCTGAGCAAATGCGAGGAATCTCCATAGAATGAGGATTAAAGGTAAAAGAGTAGTTTTGGCGGATTCTATTCCCGATTTTTCGGGAACTCAGTATGACATGAGATGACGGGGCATTCTTTTTCAAACTTTCATCAATCAGTTAAAACCGCCAACTTGAAAAGTCGAGGGGAATCGGTTTCGATAAACGAAAGAATACCTCAAATCCAAGTTCTCACCCATCCCTTTTTTCTACAGCAAAAAAAATTCTAGGCAAACTTCGTTTCTTTATGTTTTGTAACTTTGTAGTCGTAACAGCAAATGCAATCATGATCTTTTTCCCGAATGCCAAGGTTAATCTGGGCCTAAACATTGTGCGTAGGCGCCCCGATGGCTATCATGATATTGAAACTCTATTTTACCCTGTTAAGGGATTATGCGATATTCTTGAGGTAGTGGCAACCAATGGCGAAGGGAATTCCATTGAATTTACCCAAACCGGAATTGGAATTGATTGCGATACTGAGAACAACCTGTGCGTTAAGGCTTATCGCCTTCTTGCTCAGCGATGCGGAATGCCCCATGTAAAGATGCACCTGCATAAGCTCATACCCATGGGCGCAGGGCTGGGCGGTGGCTCGGCCGATGCGGCATTTGCATTAAAGGCTTTGAATAGTTTTCTGAAGGACCCTTTAAGCAATGACAATTTAATGGCTCTGGCATCAGAGTTGGGTAGCGATTGCCCCTTTTTTATTACTAATACCCCATCGATTGGTCGTGGACGTGGCGAGTTGCTTGAACCTGCTAATATCGACCTTACCGGTTACTGGATTTTGCTGGTTAATCCGGGTATTCATATCAGTACCAAGGAAACTTATGAGAGTAGCAACCCTAAACCGTGGGATAACCCCATAGGCAAAATTGTGAATCTCCCGGTAAGCGATTGGCCAAACAGGTTGGTTAACGATTTTGAGAAATCCGTTTTCCCAAAGTACCCGTTAATTGAAAGGGTTAAGGATGAGCTTTACAGCATGGGAGCGGTTTACGCATCAATGTCGGGCAGTGGATCTACCGTGTTCGGAATATTTAAAAGAAAACCAGAAATTCCTGATGGATTCAAAGGGTATTTTACGCATACCTCTGAAATTTAGGTTTAAAAATGGGTTTGGTTTTAAGTTTTGCTTTCTGATTATTGCCAGTACTCAAATAATAATCTTCACGAATTTAAACCTCAATGCATTCAAGGCGTTTTTGAAAACCGTTACTTCTTGATACATTTTAGAATGGCACTCCCTGCCGGGGCATAGTCACTATGTAAATTTATCTTTAGCTCTTTAGTGGTAATTGAGGTATCCTCCCACTTAAAGCTAAATAAATAGTCGATTGGTTGTAGTACATTCGGGTCTGTTAATCCAAATATGATAAAATCATCCTGAATTTGGTATAGCCTGGTAAAAGTCTCAATCCCCTAGAAAACAGTTGACCCAACTGTTAATTCTTGGTATTTGTATCTGTTACCAGTAATGGAATCGGCGTTTATAAAGGAGTATATTATCGTGTCGTTCAAAACTGAATGTCTATTTTCAAGTTCCGACAAATTAGAGAACTGAAAATTGTATTCCCTAAGGATGGTTCTATTTATAGCATTGTCATGGTTGGCGCAACTTATCATTAAGAATATTGCTAGAGTGGAAATAAAAACCTATTTTACTTTGCATAATGGTTTGTGATTTAATTTCATATCGTCAAAATAATTGATTGCAACTCCCATGGTAAAGTTAAATTTTTTAACAAATTATAATCCTAATCCCCGATTACCTATTCTCATATATTCTCGGTAGCTGCAGCGCAGAGGAATATTTGTTGGGAAAGGGGACAGTTAGTTCCCCCCCAAGTTGCAACATAGTGGAACAAGGGTTAGGTTTAAGACAAATGGCTTTGGTTTGTTATAATGTTACGGCTCTACGCGCCTAAAGGTTATTGAATAATGCCTTTTCAGTAATAAAAAACCTCCGCATTGCGGAGGTTTTTTATGGTATGGCAACGGTTTTTACTCAATGCTTACCAGCAGGGCGCCTTTGCTCACCCTGTCGCCGGGTTTTACATTAACCTCTTTCACTTTCCCGGCCGAGGGGGCAATAAGGCGGTTATGCATCTTCATGGCGTCCAGTATCACCAGCACATCGCCTTGCTTAACCTCCTGACCCTTTTTAACCTTAACATCAATAATGGTGCCGGGTATAAAGGCGGTTACATTTTTATCATCAAGTTTTGGATGTATCATGTTTACAAGTTTTTTAGTTCATAAAAGGTTTGTTGGGTTGACTAAAATGGAGGAATACCATGTTTCTTGAAGGGCCTATCGGCAACCTTGGTGCTGGAAACCTCAAGGGCATGCAGCAGCAGTTTGCGGGTTTCTGACGGTTCAATCACTGTATCGATATAGCCCTTGGCTGCAGCTACGTAAGGGTTAGCAAACTTTTCCTTGTACTCTTCAACCTTTTGACGGCGCATGGCTTCCGGATCGGGTGCCTCGGCAATCTCCTTGCGGAATATGATGTTGGCAGCACCCTCGGGGCCCATAACAGCAATTTCAGCGCTTGGCCATGCAAATACAAAATCGGCACGTAGGTGGCGGGAGCTCATAGCAATATAACCTCCGCCGTAGGCCTTACGGAGAATTACAGTCATTTTGGGAACAGTTGCCTCGCTGTAGGCATAAAGCAACTTGGCTCCATGCCGAATAACGCCTGCATGCTCCTGATCGATACCGGGCAGGTAACCGGGCAGGTCAACCAGGGTAACCAATGGGATGTTGAATGCGTTGCAGTAGCGAACAAAGCGTGCAGCCTTGTCGGAGCTGTCAACGTCGAGCACTCCGGCCATAACCAGTGGCTGGTTGGCAACAAAGCCAACGGTTTCGCCATTCAAACGGCCAAATCCAATAACGATGTTTGCTGCCCATTTCTCCTGGATTTCAAAGAAATCGGAATCGTCGGCAATGGCACGGATAACATCGCGCACATCGTAGGACTCCTTTGGATCGCCGGGTACAATATCCTCGATATTGAAGTTTACCTTAGGCTCTTTGGGCTCAAACCTGCGAGCCTTGCGGGTATTGTTCCATGGAATGTAGGTGATAAGCTTTTTAATCTGCTCAAAGCACTCGTACTCGCTCTCAGCGTAAAAATGGGCGTTGCCAGTAATTTGGGCATGAACCTTTGCGCCACCAAGGTCTTCCTGGGAAATTTCTTCGCCCAGTACCGATTTAATAACCTCGGGGCCAGTGATGAACATTTTTGAGATTTTATCGACCACAAATACAAAGTCGGTTAGGGCAGGGGAGTAAACTGCACCACCGGCACAAGGGCCAAGGATTACTGATATTTGTGGAATAATGCCGCTCGAGAGGGTGTTGCGCCAGAATATTTCGCCATAACCGGCAAGCGAGTTAACTCCTTCCTGAATACGTGCACCACCTGAGTCGTTGATACCGATTAGGGGGATACGCATGCGGAGGGCGTAATCCATGATTTTGGTAATCTTGCGGGCGTGCATTGAACCCAGCGAACCACCGGCAACGGTAAAGTCCTGAGCGTAAATAGCTACAGGAGCGCCAAAAATGGTTCCGGTACCAATGATAACACCATCGCCATGTAGAACCTTACCATCCATCCCAAAGTCGCGGGCATCATGCTCCACAAACATGTCGTACTCGTTGAACGAGTCCTCGTCGAGGAGAGCTATAATACGCTCACGGGCAGTGAGTTTGCCCATGGCAACCTGCTTGGCAACGGCCTGCTCGCCACCACCTTGCAGAACCTCTTCTTTGCGCTTTTTAAGCTCTTCGATTTTGTTTTTTAAAGGCATAGCTGTTTTTGTTGGTTAGTAATTTTTGCCACCATTACCATGCATCGTGGTAAAGTTTTGTGCAAGGTTACGAAATTGGGTGCAAATATAAAAGAAACGGGTCGTTTTTTTCGACCCGTTGTAGTGCATTAACCTAAATATCAAAACCATACGTCAACAAACGCCTGTTTGAAATCCTACTTGGGGGCCATTCTGTAAAGTCCAAATGCAATGATGGCAAATAGAAAGTTTGGAACCCAGACCGAGATGGCCGCTGGCAGGTGTCCACCAACTGCAAACATGGTAGAGAATCGCATGAACAGAATATAGGAGAAGCTAAGTGCAAGCCCCAAACCAATATGAAAGCCAATGCCACCACGCACCTTGCGCGATGAGAGCGAAACGCCAATCAACGTAAGAATGAAAACCGAAAAGGGGTAAGCAAATCGACCATGCTTTTCGATGAGCAAGTACTCAATGGTATCGGCGCCCTGGAGTTTTTGCTCCTCTATAAAATCGTTTAGCTGAAACAGGTTCATGGTTTCAATGATCTTCAACCTTTGGTTGAAATCGGATGGGGTAAGGTATAACGTGCTATCAATTTTATCACCTTTAATAATCTCCTCGCCCTGGTCAGTGTAATTACGGATGTAGTAGCGGTTTATAGTCCATTTCTCCTTGGTGGAATCCCACTGCGCGTTATCGGCTATTAGTTTCGAAATCAACTTGTTTCCATCGAATTTTTCGATGGAAAGGTTGTAGGCAGTATTGTTGTACGTGTTGAAAGAGCGCATGTAAACAAACATGGCTGGACGTACCTGACGGTGTATGTTCCTTTCGGTATTAACATGGGGGCGCTTGATGTACTTGTTCTCAAAATCTAACCTTACAGCATTGGCGGGCGGAATGATAAAACTATTGAGCACAAATGAGAAAATGGCAATTATTGTTGCAGAGATAAAGTAGGGGTATAACATTCGCCTGAAACTAACTCCGCTGCTTAGTATGGCTATAATCTCGGTGTTATAGGCCATTTTTGAGGTGAAGAAGATTACGGCAATAAACACGAAAAGGGAACTGAACAGGTTGGCAAAGTAGGGTATAAAGTTGAGGTAATACTTGAAAATGATATCGTACAGTGGGGCATCCTTTTCCAGAAAGTTGTCGATTTTCTCGGCAAGGTCAAATATTACTGCAATGCCAACTATTAGTATAATGGCATAGAAGTAGGTGCCAATAAACTTTCGGATTATATACCAGTCCAGTAATTTCATAGTAGTGTTTTATAGACGTTTGGACACTTTCTTAACCATCGCGTTTTTCCATTGCAGGAAGTCGCCCTCAACAATATGTTTTCGTGCCTCCCTCACCAGCCATAAGTAAAACCCCAGGTTGTGAATGCTGGCAATTTGTGGACCTAACATTTCGCCAGCAACGAATAGGTGGCGGAGGTAAGCCTTTGTATACCTACTATCAACAAAAGTTGGGCCAAAAGGATCGATAGGTGAGAAGTCGGCTTGCCATTTCTTGTTCCGTATGTTAATTATACCCTCCGAGGTGAAAAGCATACCGTTACGGCCGTTACGGGTGGGCATTACGCAATCGAACATATCAATACCAAGAGCAATAGATTCCAGGATGTTCTTGGGTGTACCTACACCCATCAGGTAGCGGGGTTTACTCTTAGGCAGTATGCCATTTACCACTTCAACCATTTGGTACATTACCTCGGCGGGTTCGCCAACCGATAGCCCGCCAATGGCGTAGCCATCGCGGTTGTACTTCAGTACATTTTCGGCAGCGCGTTTGCGCAGATCGGGGTAAACACAACCCTGAACAATAGGGAATAGTGTTTGGCTATGGCCGTAAAGCGGCTCGGTGGTATCGAACCTTTGCACGCAGCGTTCAAGCCATTTTTCGGTAAGATCGAGCGATTTGCGGGCATACTCGTAATCGGCATCGCCCGGTGGGCATTCGTCAAATGCCATTACAATATCTGCCCCAATAATGCGCTGGATATCCATCACATTCTCTGGGGTGAACAGGTGGGGTGACCCATCGATATGCGAGCGGAACGAGGCACCCTGCGCTGTTAACTTTCGCATATCGGCCAGCGAGAAAACCTGATAACCACCGCTATCGGTGAGAATTGGCCGCTCCCAACTCGAGAATTTATGCAATCCTCCGGCTTGCTTAAGCACATCAACTCCCGGACGTAGGTAAAGATGGTATGTATTGCCCAGAATGATTTGAGCATTAATGTTGTTCTCCAACTCCCTGTGCATGACACCCTTAACGCTGCCCACTGTGCCAACTGGCATGAATATTGGGGTTTCAATTTGTCCGTGATCGGTTGTTATAATACCTGCACGTGCCGAGGTTTGTGAATCGGTTTTAAGTAACTTGAAATCCATCTGCTTATAAAAATCCGCGCAAATATAACCTAAATACTAACAGGTTAAGGGTTTATTTTGATTTGTTAACGGTAAATTTTCGGAGTTAATGCTTGCTAATGTTTATTAACCAGGTTGGTTCTTGGTTAATGCTCTCACCAGCATAGTAAACGTGTTCCAAGTATAGCCCCGATGGGGGAGCGGTAAATTTTGCCGGAAGGGTTGAGTACTCACTGAAGAACGAGTCAGTGTCGGCCTCCGATAATTTGCCCAGTCCAACCTGAACCAGTGTGCCCACCATTCGGCGTACCTGCTTCCAAAGGAAGTGTGACCCCACGATATGTATGAGGATTGAATGGTCAACTTCAAATATTTTTAGGTGATCAATTTTTACAAGGGTCGACTCCCCTTCTTTTTCAGGGGCGCCAAACGATTTGTAATCCTTCATCCCGGTAAAGTGATGGGTAACGGCTGCCATAGCCTCAACGTTAAGCGGCTCCTTAACCCACCAGCAGTAGTCCTTGCCAAAGGCTATTCGCCTGCGCGAAATGTGGTAAACGTAGCTGCGGTGCTTGGCATCGTAGCGTGCGTGGAAGCGGGGGCTAACCTTAACCATTTCGAGGATATTGATTGATGAAGGTAAAACCTCGTTGAGCCTTTCCATGGCAATGTATGGTGGCATAGCCGAGTCGATATCGAGGTGGGCAACCTGCCCCAGCGCGTGCACGCCGGCATCGGTACGATCTGCTCCGTAAAGCTCATAGTTGCTTACCTTGTAAATCTCCTTGATGGCATTCATTAGCTTGCCCATTACTGTGGCGGCTTCGCGCTGGAATTGCCACTCGCGGTACCTTGAACCGTCGTACTCTATGGTTAACTTAAATCGAGGCATTTGCGTTTTTTTCTTTGAAATTTTTATAAAGTTACACCTAAAAAAGGGTATAAAAAAAGTGGGTAAGCTACTTATATCGCACCGCTACAACCGCTTACCCTTGCTACCTTCCGGTCCTGGGGGGGTTCAGCAGGAGCTGGTCGTATAAGACTTACCCGGTGCAAAGATAGCTAAATTTACAATACCTGTAGTGCCTACTAGCTTTTTTTAGCAAAATTCATATATTTGCAATGAAACTAAACCTAATACAAAAATGGAAAAACAAGGAAATCCTATGCTTAAGCATTCAATGAATTACGGTTTGATAATGGGTGTTGCACTCATAATTCTAAGCCTGATTACTTACTTGGTAGGTATTGTAAAACAGCCGTTTTGGGTAAGCATAATAAACTATGCGATAATAATTGGTATTATTGTATGGGGTACTAAAAAGTATCGCGATGAGGTGTTAGAGGGTGCAATTACCTATGGTAATGCCTTGGGCTTTGGTGTTTTGATTACACTTTTTGCTGGAGTGATTGTGGCTGTATTTACTTATATTCAAATTACCCTTATTGATCCCGACTTTATAAGTAAGATGTTAGCCATTGCTGAGGAGGAACTTGTAAAGAGGGGGATGCCCGATGAGCAAATTGAAATGGCCGTAGAGATGCAGAAAAAGTTTATGTCTCCGCTAATTATGACTATTTCATCGTTACTCGGAATGGTTCTGATGGGATTCATATTCTCACTGATCACTTCTATCTTTCTGAAGAAAGAAAAATTGCCGTTTGCTGGTGACAGCGAAGTTATTGAATAGTAACCAAGCATCAATATGGATATTTCTGTTGTAGTTCCTCTTTACAACGAGGAAGAGTCGTTACCTGAACTCATGGAATGGATTGCCCGGGTCATGGATAGCAATGCCTTTACCTATGAGGTGATCATGATTGACGATGGTAGTAGCGATAACAGCTGGGCGGTAATAGAGAGCCTGAGGCTGAAGTTCCCTTCCCTGAGGGGAATCAAGTTCCTGAGGAACTACGGTAAATCGGCTGCTCTTCATGTTGGCTTTACGGCCGCTCGGGGTGATGTGGTATTTACCATGGACGCCGACCTGCAAGACAGCCCCGACGAAATCCCTGAACTTTATCGGATGGTCAAGGAGCAAGGCTACGACCTTGTGTCGGGTTGGAAGAAGAAACGGTTCGACCCGTTGCTTACCAAACGAATCCCCAGCAAGCTATACAATGCCACCGTGCGCATGGTAAGCGGTATAAAGCTGCACGATATGAACTGTGGCCTTAAGGCCTACCGCCAAAACGTGGTTAAAAGCATTGAGGTTTACGGCGAAATGCACAGGTATATTCCCGTTATTGCCCACCAAGCCGGATTTAAACAAATCGGCGAAAAGGTTGTGCAGCACCGTGAACGCAAGTACGGCACAACAAAATTTGGTTTGACAAGGTTTATTAATGGATTTCTTGACCTCCTTTCGGTGATGTTTGTGTCGCGCTTTGGTAAAAAACCCATGCACTTTTTTGGAACCCTTGGAACCCTTATGTTTATTACTGGTGGTGCTATTGCTGTATGGTTGGTAGGTAGTAAGCTTTGGGCGCAATTTCATCATTTAAAGTACAGACCTGTTACCGATCAACCACTATTTTACATAGCTCTTGTGGTTGCCATAATAGGTGTCCAACTCTTTACGGCAGGTTTCATTGGTGAGCTGGTATCGCGCAGCTCTGCCGGTAGAAACCATTACCTCATTGAGAAGGAGATAGGGTAATCATTACTTTTAAAAAGTTGTTCAATAACATACTTCAAAATAGCACTCCCGTAGTGCTATTTTATTTTATTTGTAAGTTGATAAATCAAGAATGAGATGAAAGCATTGCTATCGCATCGTTCAATTCGAAAGTACAAGAGCGACCCTATTGACGATTCGCTACTTCAGGAAATCCTAACCGCAGGAACTCGTGCATCTACCACTGGTAATATGCAGGTGTACAGCATTATTGTTACACGCGATGAAGAGGTGAAGCGTAAGCTTTTACCATTGCATTTTAACCAGCAGATGGTAGTGCAGGCACCAGTGGTGCTCACCTTTTGTGCCGATTTTAACCGCTTTAACAAGTGGTGCCTGCAGCGTAAGGCCAAGCCAGGGTACGATAACTTTTTATCGTTCTTTACCGCTGCAATTGATGCCCTTTTGGCAGCCCAAAACGTATGCATTGCTGCAGAGAAGAAAGGGTTGGGAATATGTTATCTTGGAACTACAACCTATACTGCCGATAAGATTATTGAGGTGCTGAAACTACCAAAGAGTGTTGTGCCTGTAACAACAGTGGTAATGGGTTATCCCGACGAGCACCCCGATTTGACCGATAGGTTGCCGCTTGCAGGAGTTGTTCATTATGAGGTTTATCAGGATTACTCCGAGGGCGATATCGACCAGATATACCAGCATAAGGAGTCGTTACAGTTAACCAAGCGCTTGCTGGAGGAGAACCAAAAGGAAACTCTGGCCCAGATTTTTACCGATAATCGCTATACCCTGAAGGACAATGTGGCATTCTCAAAGAATCTTCTTAGGGTTTTGGAGATGCAGGGGTTTATGAATAACGATAGAACGGAGTAGAAAGCTACAGGATAGAAGACAAAAGGGCCGCAAGCAATTGCAACCCTTGTTTTATGGCGATTTTTTAAGATTAGTTGGTTGGGCCGTTATCAATCTTCGATTCAATTACACTTTGGATTGAAGATGGTACGTTCGATAGAAAATCATAACCAGTTTTACTTTCGATATAGTCAACAGTGGTTCGGTAGTAACCCCAGGGTTGGCTGCTTATGGTTTGGGTATTGGGCATCCATACCGCAATTACTCGGGTTGATGTTGTAATACGCGAAACATCGTTCGAACCAACGGGCAATACAACGATGATTTTCCAAACGTATGCAGGAACGGTTATGTTCTTGGTTGATATGGTGGTTTTATAACCTGCCGAACCGGTTCCGCCCTGCCCCCATGGGCCTGAAATGATATATAGTTCGTTACCGGCATCGACTAGCTTGCGGCAGTAATTTTCGAGGTTAGCCCAGGTTATCCGGTTGTTATTAGGGGCTTGAGGAACCATGTTGGTCATCAGGAAGGTAGCGGAATTATCGGTAATTGAACCTGTTCTGTCGGCGCTGGGGCACATGTGGCCGCGGTCAAACCCTGAACCGCTGTAGTCGGTTCCGCCAACCCAAACCCAGCTGGAAGGGAGTGTGTTATCGCCACGGAAATCATCCTGCCTTGGGGCTGAGCCTATCCATGCACTGCTCAAATACCACGATACCCAGTTGCAGGTTAGCTTGCTGTTATTGTGCGATAAAGCATATTGTGGTTTAACCATGAGGTAGTTGTTGGGGTATGCAGTGCTTGCTACAGTCCCCGATGGGTTGCCCAACGCCATGTTATCGTCGCGGGTAGGTGAGGTTGAGTAATCGTAAACCTTGAAGTCATCAATATTAATTCGGTACGAGCCTCCGGAAACCTATCTGATCTCAAACCGAACATTACCTGAAAGGTTAACCTTAAAGGTTGCCTTGGTTAAGGTGGTTGATGAGGTGGTTACCGTTGAACCCACTTTGCTCCATGTGCTTCCGCTGTTGGTTGAAACCCATAAATCCCATGTGCTATTCCCATCGCTGCCATACTTGGCGTGGTAAACCTCAACAGTTGCTGCACTATTTGCTTTGTTAAACTGCATGGTAACCTTATCCGTGTTGACAATTCGTACCGATTTGATGCCATTTTTCCTATCGCTGGTTGATATGCCTATTAGGGCATTGTTCAGATACCAATTACCGGTCGATAGTGTTACTGTTGCTTCGGCATAAGTTGTTTTTGTTCCGGTTTCAAAGTTCTACAGCAAGTATCCTGTTGCCATGTCAAAGGTGTTCTGTGGCATGCCGCTTTCCAAATTCAATGTTTTGTCCTTTGGATTAAAGGGAATATCCTTTTTACATGCTGAAAATCCTAATAGAATGGCTAGCAGAAAGGTTGCCGTCATAAACCTTAAGATTTGGATTTTTGTTTCATGTTTTTTGGTGTTTGGGGGTTGGTGCTGCAAATATATGGCAGATATGTTAATGATTGGCAAGGCCTGCGTTGCCATATTATTAACATTTTATCACCATGTGCACTTTGCTGTTATTGCCAAAATTAATTGGTATTTGGCACGTGGTTTGTTCAAATGAAAGAAAAGGTTGTTATGAGGTTTATACCACTTGCATTTTTAGCATAAGTTGGGGGTACAGGGCGGAATGAAACCGAAAGGTTGTCCCGCTCAATTGATAGCTTATCGAGCGAAATAGCCAGATTGCGGATTGATTTGAATTACAGGGATTCGACAAGGGAAAAGAAGATTTTACCACCTAACGATACAACCTCTAGGGCTATTGTCAGGGTTGAACACAAACCTCCAAGAATCGTAAAGGATACTTTACAGGTTAAGCAAAAGGAAAAGCCTCAAAATGATACATTGATATACCGCTTTGCAGGTGGAGGCATTTCCGTTAAGGTATATCCTTGGGTGTGGATAGTAAGCAGTTAGTTGAGATTTACAGTCTACAGGGTGAGGTGGTTATTACACTTGAAAACATCAACCTGAGTTCCCACGTTTCTAACACTCTTTATTTCCGTTCCGATGGATCGCTGGAGAGGGTAAATGAACATTTTAATTGCTGGGCAAGCCTGTGCTAGTACTACACTGAAGCGTACTTTGAACCAGATAATGAACCAGCTTGGAAAATTGCGTATCGATATCCGCAGATGAGCATTGAGGATGCCATGTGCGAAAAATATATATAGGATTGAAACCTAAAGCGATGGGTGTAACAGGAGGTTTTGATTGAAACAATTCAACTATCAGCTCCTCAAAAAAATCCCCGTTGGCATAAGCCGAGCGGGGAGTCCCAAACATATCAATTTTTACTGGCTTCTACTTGAATGCTTTTTCGGGTAATCCGTCACCCTCAAGGCTTAGACGTTTGAAGTACTCGGGTACCTGACGACCCATTAACTCATCGACGTACATTTTGGCTAACCCCATACCCAACATAAAGCCCTGACCACGTAGGCCGGTGAACAGGCCATGCTTGGTGTCGATAAACATTCGGGGTTCCACATAGTAACCTGCCCAAACAGCCTGGAAACCAACGGAGTTGAGTTGGGGTATCCAGTTAGAGAAAATCTCTGAGGTAATCTCAAGGAAGTCCTGCGAGTTAATCTTGAGGTTTTTATCGGCTTCACGGGGGTCAACCGCAGGCGAGGCACAGCCAATGATTTGACCTGTTTCGGCAAGCTGCTGCCCGTAAACGGCCACAAATCCTTTATAGTTCCGCCTGTCGATAAGCATTCCAAGCGGATTACCGTTTATACCCAGCCATGGCAAACGACGGGTTATGAAAGCCTGATGTTTAACTGGGTAAATGCCTGTGAGTATCCCCAGCTGACGGCTATATTTTTCACCCTCGGGGCCAAGGGCATTCACAAAACTATCGGCATGATACTCAATGTACTCTTTATTGTGATCCCGCACTAGGGCGATAAATCCGTTTCCGTTGCGGTGAACGTTAAGCAGTTCGGTATCTTCCTTAACTGTACCACCATGCTCAATGCCTATTTTACGGAGTAGATCGACAACCTTACCCGGTGTGGCTTGCCAACACCCACGGGTTATGAGTGCTGCTTTGTAGGTGCTTAACTTATCGTTCATGAAGGGTGATATTTCCTTACGGAAATCGGAAGGTTGAACCATATATGCATCGCTCCATGCCATTGATGCCTCCAATGCCTTTAGCATGTTATCGTCGTGAGTAAAGGTTACATAGTTGATGGGGCGGTAGCCGATATCCGAAACCTTATGGAGTTCC
This sequence comes from Bacteroidales bacterium, assembly GCA_011045955.1. GTDB lineage: Bacteria > Bacteroidota > Bacteroidia > Bacteroidales > Tenuifilaceae > Tenuifilum. The sequence continues at coordinate 43,458 of DSBV01000049.1, forward strand.
TTAAAATTTTGTGGTTTTGACGGGCAATGTCGGCAATTTCCGGTAGCGAAAAGGCCGTGCGACTACCGGCAATATTGCGCCAACTTGCCCCACGCCCGTAATTTAGCATAACAGGCTGTAGCCTGGCTTCGGACATGTAACGGAACAGTGCGCTACCGCCTATTCCACCGCCAGCTATGAGCGCCGAAACCTTTTCCACCCTTGCTTTTTTGCCATTGATGCCTGTAATGTAGGTTTCGGGAATATCTTTTGGGTAAAGTTCGCCCATGGCTACCTGGTTGCTAAGCGGACCACGGGGAGTGGCATCGCCAACTATTTGAATGCCCATAGGGGCAAGGGTAGTTTTCAGTCGCTTAATACAGCGTTTACCGCGGCATGCCCCCATGCCCAGTCGTGTGGTGTGCTTTATTTCATCGACCGAAATAAACTTGCGGTTGCCTATAGTTTTGAGTATTTCATCGAGGCTTACATCGTCGCAGTGGCAAACGTAAATCTTTTCTCGTGGCTTATACTCATAGGGTTTAATTTGGATTGGCTCAGGGTAGTTTGATTTTACGATGAAACCACGAGCCGAAAGCATATCATCGCCATGCAGGTTCAATGATTTAACCCTTGCCACATTGGTTTTGTTGGGCTTGCGGAGTATCTTCTCAATAACCCCATCGCCAAGGATATTACCGTTATTATCAACAAGGTAAACCTCAGCGCCCACCTGGGCTTCATACTCAATGGGGAGGAAAAGCCAATCCTTGGCATAGTTGTATCCGAAAATGGCTAAACCCGGACACTGATAAACACAGTCCATACAACCTACGCATTTTTCAATGTCGATGTGGGGTACGGAGCTGGTTGAGTTCTTGGTTATTGCTCCATGCGGACAAGCAAAGGTGCAGGGGTTGCAGGCAAAGCCGTAAAGGCAATCAATCTGAACAAAGGGTTTTCGGTTGCGTCGTTCCTCCGATGGGCGAAAGGGCTCCTCAATTATCCGTACCGGATGCTGTTGGCTATCGATGTACTCCTTGCTGATGTTGAGGTAGGTGTCGTAGCTGCAACGTATGCCTGCATCCTGCAAAATTTCGTAGGCAACCTGTTTTCCTCTGAAAACCGCACTGGTACCTTCGCCAATGCGAATGGCGTCGCCAGCTCCGTAGCAATTGCGACCAAAAACCTCATTACCCTTTATTAGCAGTTGGTCGTCCGGGACTAAACCGGTACAAATATTTATAGCATCGATACCCTCAATAACTTGTTCAGTACCCGGAATGGGTTTGAAGTCCTTGGCATCGGCAATAACAGCTCCAATAATTCCGGTATGGTTCTCATTTGGAATCGCCTTTACTAATATTTTGCCTAACATAATAGGAATTCCAAGTCGCTTAATTCTATTTGCCTGAACAGGGAATCCGCCCTCGCGTGGCATTGCCTCAATAATGGCTTTTACCCGTGCACCTGCCTGCATAAGTTGGTAGCTGGTTAGGTAGCCTATGTTGCCAGCTCCTACAGTAAGTATGTTTTTACCCAATAGGGTGAACTCCTGGTTCATCATCTTTTGCACTACCGCAGCAGTGTAAACACCAGGTAGGTCGTCGTTTTCAAAGGTTGGCATAAAGGGAACGGCGCCAGTTGCAATTACCAGATAATTGGATTCAACATAGTATATTTCCTCGGTTTTAATGTTTTTTACCGCAATGCGTTTATTCTCCAAGATATCCCAAACGGTGCTATCCAGAAAAATTCCTTCGTGGTTTGTGCCGGCAAGGGTGCTTGCAATTTCAAAACCACGCATTCCCCCAAATTTCTTTTCATGCTCAAAGAAAAAGAACTGATGGGTTTGCATGTTGAACTGCCCGCCAATGGTTGAGTTGTTGTCAATTACTATATTTTCAACACCATGATCGATAAGAATTTCACGGGCTGCAAGACCTGCGGGGCCAGCACCAATAATTGCGACGGTGGTTTTGTAAACCTTGGTACTTTCCTGTTTATTGGCTGGTTTTACATCGGGGGTGTACTCGTGTGGGATTTCTCTTACCTCCTTAACGCCATCGACTGGTGTTATACAGATACGCTTAATTTGTCCATCAACAAGCATCTCGCAAGCACCACACTTGCCAATTCCGCATTCGAGGCTTCGTTTACGGTTTTTGATACTATGACTGTGAATCGGAAACCCGGCTTGATGTAGCGCTGCGGCAATGGTGAATCCTTTTTCTCCTTTAATCTCATTGCCATTAAACATGAATGTAACGGTTTCGCGTTTAGGCACCTTAAGAATTGGGTGTTTATCTATTTTATACAAGACCCAAAATGCTTTTATTGTTACTTGGATTGTTTTGGAAATTTTTGTAAAAGTATTTTCCAAGCGTGTGTAAAACAATGACTAATGTCAGTAATAAAAAATAGCAACTTAATGGTTGCTATTTTTTTATCAAAATTTGAAGATTGTACTGATGCGTTTATTTAGTGGGAAATATTTATTTTGGTTGTTTTACTGCCTAGGCGGTTGGAAATTCTAAGCAGGTATATGCTATTAGGCAAACCTGAGGAGTTTATAACCCTTTCCCATAGCATTTCCGATTCGGTTTTCACGTGCCAGAGGTGCAGAGGGATGCCCAAGGGTAAAGTGAATAAACGTATCGATGCCCTGGCCTTTATGGTTGGATATAAGTTTGATAATCTGAGTGTAGGTTACAGCTATGACTTTACCATATCGAGGCTAGGGATAGGTTCTGGCGAGTCGCATGAGATATCGTTGGCCATAACCTTTAAAACGGTTGCCCGTAAGCGATGGAAGGCACTACCATGTCCAACATTCTAACTTTTTTTGAATAATACTTCTTTTAGGTTTCCTAAATTCAACCAATAAATGCAACTTTCGGTGAGGATGACATCAATATTTTTTCAGCAAAGAGAGGGGAAAAAATCCCGCTCTCTTCCGCTGAATGGAAATAAGCTCTATATTCGTC
>DSBV01000050.1 GCA_011045955.1 Bacteroidales bacterium
CACCCCTTCCCATTCCGAACAGGGCAGTTAAGCCCGCCAGCGCCGATGGTACTGCGTCACAGCGGGAGAGTAGGTCGCCGCCCCCCCTTCGCCCCACGGGTAACCCCGTGGGGCTTTTTTATTTGTTCACATCTGCTTTTAACCCAATGCGCCAATGGATGAAATCAATCGACCATCTTGGGGTTAAACCTTAGTGATGGTATCACATCAAAATAAAAAAACATTATGCAAAGGTTAACACATTTATTGTTTGCAGCTTTAGTTGTAGTTTTACTGTCGTCGTGGGGTGGAACCGGGCATTACATTATTAGCCTTGAGGCACACCGATCATTTAACACCGAAATGCAACAGTTTACCGATTGGGCAAACTACCTAGCAGGCCATGCATCGGATGCCGATAACCGTAAAAGTTCCGATCCAACTGAGGCCCCTAAGCATTACATCGATATTGATAACTATACGGAATTTCTTACCAACCAGCCGATGCCACTGAGTTTACCCGAAGCTGTGAGCAAGTATGGTAATAACTTTGTGGTTGACAATGGTACGTTGCCTTGGGCAACCAAATCAACCTACGACTCATTGGTTCTTGCTTTAAGGAACAGCAGAATTGATAAGGCAAAACAATTTGCTGCCGATCTCGGGCATTATGTTGCTGATGGACACATGCCTTTACATCTCACCAAAAATTATAACGGACAGCTTACGGGCAATACCGGAATTCATTCAAGGTACGAATCGACCATGATAAATGCCCATGCCGATGAGTTCTATAATAGTCAACCCAGAGAGCTTAGCTACGTTCAAAATGTGCAGCAGTACATTTTTGATTACATCTACCATAATTATAAATATGTCGATTCAATTATCGATGCTGATAATTACGCCAAGAGCATAAACCCCGATTACAGTTCCTCGGCATATAAGGACGCACTATGGAATAGTACCAAGGGATTTACTAAGAGGTTATTTGAAAGTGCTTCGCAACGATTGGCTGAACTGATTTATAGTGCGTGGATTGAGGCAGGTAGGCCATCGGTAACAAGTACTGCTGAGGTTAACCTTGATAGGACTACCATGTTTGTTTACCCAAATCCTACTAGTGGCCATGTAAATATCACCATAAATAAACTGGGGGGTGGAGGTTGTTATTTGGAAATTTTCGATATGCTTGGCAATACTTTAAAACAATATAAATTGAATCCCATACCGGGCACTACGGTTCACTTAACCGAAAACCTGACTATCCCCACAGGTGTGTACCTTTTTAGGTTAAGCAATAACAACATTAGCATTACGCATAGTGTTTTAGTACAAAAAAAATGATTGAAATCATGGTTTAATCAGTGCTTATTCAGCTAACTTTGCGTAAAGTAAAAGCACTAGCCATGAAAAAATCGGATATTATTTTGCTGTCGCTTAGCCTGATCGCAGCATTTGGGTTAGGCGGCTATCTGATTGGTAGGTCAATCGAAAAGTTCAGGAACGAGGATCGTACCATACTGGTAAAAGGCTTTGTCGAGCGTGAAGTAAAAGCCGATTTGGCGGTTTGGAGCATCAGCTGCCGGGCTGCTAGCAACGACCTGGTGGAAGGGGCTAAACGCATTGAGCAGGATCTAAGGAAAATAGTCGATTTCCTGATTTCTAAGGGAATAAGCAGGGAAGAGATAATTAATCGTGAAATTCGTGTTAACGACAGATTAGCCAACGAGTATGGCGGCTACGACAATGTGAACTTTAGGTATGTGATTGTTAAAGTGCTTCAGGTTCGGAGCACTAATGTAGACAGGGTTCAGGAGGTGAGCCGCCTAACCGATGAGCTGGTACGTGCAGGGGTGGTTATCAGCAAAAACGATTATACCAATAACCTTCAGTACTACTTTACCAAGCTAAACGAAATAAAGCCGCAAATGCTTACCGAGGCAACTCAGAATGCCAAAGAGGCAGCAATAACCTTTGCCAACGAAAGCGGCGTAAAACTTGGCAAGCTAAAAAGGGCCAGCCAGGGTCTGTTTAGCATTGTTGACAGGGACCAGTCGCTACAGGGTGGCGATGCGTATGCCGATATCAATGCCGATATCATGAAAAAGGTTAGGGTAGTAATCAGTGTGGAATACTCAATAAAGTAAAATAAGTTTAACCAATAATTTGATGCGTTATGTTTAATAAGTTTATTGCTTCTATACTTCCGTATTTTCCTAAAAAGTTGGTGTGGATATTCTCAAAACGTTACATTGCCGGTGAAACCGTTGCTGACGCGTTAAGGGTCTCTAAAGAACTAAATGCGCAAGGCATAAAGGTAACCATCGATATTTTAGGTGAGTTCATTAAGGATTTAGGTGAGGCTGAACGTAACAAAAAGGAGTATTTGGAGCTTATTGATACCATTCAGAAGGAAAACATCGATGGTAACTACTCGTTGAAACCTACCTCGTTTGGACTGTTGATTGATAAGGAAATTTGCTATAACCATATCCGTGAGATTGTTGCCAAGGCTGCCTCGTATGGGAATTTTATCCGAATCGATATGGAAGATTCGCCTTGTACCACCATGGAAATAGAACTTTACCGTAGGTTAAAGGCCGAGTTCCCTAAAAATGTGGGTTTGGTATTTCAGGCTTACCTAAAGCGTACCCTTAAAGATTTGCAGGATTTAATGGATATACATTCCGATGAGCATCCAAATAACTATAGGCTTTGCAAAGGGATTTATGTAGAGCCGGCCGAAATAGCCTACAAGAGGTACGAGGAGGTAAACCAGCACTTCCTTGAGAATCTTGAATTTCTTCTGAAAAACGGCAACTACGTTGGAATTGCTACTCACGATAAACCAATTATTGAGGGAGCATATAAACTGATTGAAAAGTATAATGTGCCCAAGAATAAGTACGAGTTCCAGATGCTTTATGGGGTTACCCCTGAGTTGCGGAGTACCATTGTAGCAAAGGGACATACCATGAGGGTTTACGTACCATTTGGCAAGGAGTGGTTTGGTTACTCAACCCGCCGACTCAAAGAAAACCCTAAAATGGCCAGTCATATCATTAAGGCTCTATTCTTCAGAGGTTAAGTTTTGGTTATTCATATACGTTTTAGTTCCGGTATAAGCCGGGGCTATTTTGTTTTGATTCTTATGTTTTATAAAGAGGAGAATGTGAGCTAAGTTAAGCCCACGGTTTAACCTAAACTAATCAATAGAAAAAATCAATTGGCAAATCGACTATCAAAGTCCAATCATTTCGAAACTTCCAAATCACGGGTCAAGTGAATTTTAGTGGAACACAGATGACGCAGATTGGGCGGGTTTATAGCTGATGGTTTTTGGTTGATTGTTGGTAGTTTGAGAATGACCCGTCCTCTCGTGTCATGCTGAACTCCCGATATATCGGGATAGAATCCGCCGAAGCATCACTTTTTACCTTCAACCCTTGTTCTAATGAGATTCCTCGACTAGCTCGGAATGACAGGAACAGTTGCCCTTGTTCGCGCGGATTTGTAACCGACCGAAGGGAGCTCGGCAAAGCCAATCCGTGTGGTTATTTTTAAAAGGTATTTTACATATAAAGTATTTGTCACGGACTACAAGTCCGCGCCAGCAATGAATGGTGTAAGCCGCACGCGTTTACAAACGCGCGCGAGTGTTTAACGTTTAACGGCTCACGGTTAACGTTAACAGCTCAAGTATCCCCCCTTTACACTGCACACTAATAGAACCCCGCTGCGCGGAGAGGGAGCTTTAAGCTTCGATCCCAATCCTCTTGTTTTGAAATTCAATAAATTAGCATTATATTTGGTATGAAAAGTCCTTTTTAAAACTTTAAAACCATGTCGAATGCGATGAATACCGGTATAAACCTCAGCGGAAAGCGAATAGTGATTGTTGACGACGATACGGTTAGCCGAATTTTCCTGCGTGAATTGCTAACTCTATCGGGAGCGGAGCTAACCTTTCTGCGGAATGGCTATGAACTCATTAAGTACCTTGAAACAAACCCCGAACCTAACCTTATCCTCCTTGATGTTAGACTACCCGATGCAGATGGCGTTGAGCTTGCTGCTCAAGTAATGGTAACCCGGCCAGGATTAAAAGTAATTGCCGAAACCGCTTACGCAATTGATGGGCTTGACGATAAATGCCAAAAGTACGGATTAAAGGGTTGCATCTATAAACCTATTAACAAGGACGAGTTAATAAAACTTTTGCTAAATGTTGTTGAGTAACACATGGTGCTCGTTACCGAATTTGTTTTAAAAGGTTAATTTTACCGCATAATTTTAAATATTAATACGATGAAACGCGATACCCAGATTTTTGAACTGATTGAAAAGGAGCGCCAGCGTCAGATGCATGGCATTGAACTTATTGCATCGGAAAACTTTGTTAGCCCACAGGTACTGGAAGCCATGGGATCGGTATTAACCAATAAGTACGCCGAGGGATACCCTGGAGCCCGCTACTATGGGGGTTGCGAGGTGGTTGACCAGTCGGAACAGTTGGCCATTGACAGGCTTAAGCAGCTCTTCGATGCTGAGTATGCCAATGTTCAGCCCCATTCGGGAGCACAGGCAAACATGGCTGTTTTCATGGCCGTGATGAAACCTGGCGACACATTCCTTGGCCTCGACCTTTCCCATGGCGGTCACCTTTCGCACGGTTCGCCCGTTAACTTTTCCGGTATGTGGTACAAGGCCGTTTCGTATGGCGTGAAGGAAGATACCGGTAGGGTTGATTACGATATGATGGAGCGTATGGCCATGGAGCATAAGCCAAAGCTTATTGTGGGTGGTGCTTCGGCTTACTCGCGGGAGTGGGACTACAAGCGCATGCGCGAGATTGCCGATAAGGTTGGCGCTTTGCTCATGATTGACATGGCACACCCCGCAGGCCTTATTGCTGCAGGCTTGCTCGATAATCCCGTAAAATACGCCCATTTTGTAACCTCAACCACGCACAAAACCCTACGTGGCCCTCGGGGTGGTATCATACTTATGGGTAAGGATTTCCCCAACCCTTGGGGGTTAACCACTCCTAGGGGTGAGGTAAAGATGATGTCGCAGATACTCAACTCAAGCGTATTTCCCGGGGTGCAAGGTGGCCCGCTGGAGCATGTTATTGCCGCTAAGGCAGTTGCCTTTGGCGAAGCGCTTCAGCCCGAGTTCAAGGAGTACCAAACCCAGGTGAAGAAGAATGCTGGTGCTATGGCTCAGGCCTTTATCGACAAGGGATATAAAGTGGTTTCGGGTGGTACCGATAACCACTCCATGCTTATCGACCTGCGAACCAAGTTCCCCGATATCACCGGGAAAAAGGTTGAAAACACACTGGTGCTGGCCGATATCACCATCAATAAAAACATGGTGCCTTTCGATAACAGGTCGCCCTTTCAAACATCGGGCATTCGCGTTGGTACACCTGCAATAACCACCCGTGGCTTAAAGGAAAACCACATGCCCATTATTGTCGATTTGATTGATAGGGTAATTTCCAATATCGATAACGATAAGGTTATTGCCGAGGTAAGAGCTGAGGTCAACAAGCTGATGAAAGATTTCCCGCTGTTTGCATGGTAATTTACCCCATAAATAATTTGACCCCAATGGCATACGCTGTTGGGGTCTTTTACTTAAATTGCATGAAAATCAGTTGACTATGGATACCTTTAGTATTGAACTTAACGAGATAGGCCATAAAAAATCGAAGCTCATTAGACTTTGGGTTGGTGGTGCAATTATTCTGATTGTAACCATTGCCCTATCGTTTTACCTTATAGGTAGCGATATTACCCGTATTGCTGTACTTGTTCCCATTGTGTTGCAGGTTGCCATATACATCTACTTTGCCTACTCAACCTATAACGCGCGGGTTTACATCCAATCCGATGCCTATGCCCTTGAGTACAAGTTTGGCATGCTTAGTAAAACTCCCCGCACTATCATCTGGGAAACCATTAGCAAGGTTAAAATAGGCCCAACCTATATTGCTTTTTATAAACGCTCGGGCAAGCGTACTGTCATTAGTTTAGGGTGGTTGCCATATGTTAAGCTTAAGGAGATAAAGGAAAAGATTTGCGAGGTTGCCCAGTCAAAAGGCATAACCTGCGAATGGGTCGAGTATAAAAAGTATTCCTGAGATGGATTTCTGGCTTTATATCCTTGTTGTTTTGGTAGGCGCAGCAGCAGGATTTATAAACACATTGGCAGGAAGTGGATCGCTACTGACCCTGCCTGTGCTCATTTTTCTTGGCCTACCGGCCAATGTGGCTAATGGCACTAACCGCATTGGAATTCTAATGCAGAGCATTGCTGCTGTAGGTGGCTTTAGGCAGAAAAAGGTTTTTGATTGGGGCGAGGGTATTTGGCTTACCCTACCCGCTGCAATTGGTGCTCTAATTGGCTCTATGGTGGCAGTTGATATCGATGAGTTGCTGATGAACCATATTATTGGAGCGCTTTTGGTTTTCATGTTTGTCTTGCTGCTTGTCAAACCCGAGCGGTGGCTCAACCCCAAAAAAAACGATAGCCACACCCGATTAACCCCTATACGATTTTTGGTTTTTATGGCCATTGGCTTTTATGGTGGATTTATTCAAGCCGGGGTTGGCTACTTTTTGCTGGCTGGGTTGGTTCTTGGGGCCGGTGTGGATTTGGTTAAGGCAAATGCCATTAAGGTGTTGATTACTTTTGTATTTACCGTGCTGGCTTTGGGCGTGTTTATCTACAACAAACAAGTGGACTACCTGATTGGCATTACCATGGGGGCTGGCAACATGTTAGGGGCTTGGGCTGCAACCCATGTGGCTGTAAAAAAGGGTGCCGTGTTTATTCGTTGGTTTCTACTAGTTTGCGTGTTGGCATTCGCCTTAAAATTGCTTCTGTTTTAACGCTTGAACTATTGAAGTTTGAAAATGTAAGTTATTGTCCCAATTTGCGAGGCAGGAGCATTAAGGTTAACATTAAATTTGGCGTTGAGAGCAGCTTTTTCGGCGGCCCTAAGGAGTTCATTATCGAGCGTGGTTGACCCCCTAACACCTGCAACAGCCTTGGTAACGTTTCCTCGGTTATCGACAGTAACCTCAACAACCACGCGTCCCTCCTTTTGCGAGGGGTACTCGGGTTTAGGGAGGCTTTGGGTAGTTCTGCCCTGAAGGTTAGCAATAATGCCCCTATCGGCATCGCCGCCTCCACCAGTTGCTCCGGTACGGTTGGTTGACTCCGGCGACCCCTCAAGGCCTCCCTGATTTCCAGGCTTCCCGGTTTCACCCTCGCCAGTATTTCCTCCAGTGGTTTTCTGCCCGGGGAAAAGAGCCTTTTGGTTTACCTTGGGCTTTTCTTCAGTATTGGTTTGTGTGGTTTGGGTATTCTGGGTGGGCTGGGTGGTAGGTGTTTCGGTCTTACTTTTTGTTTGCTCCTTTTTGGTCGATTCCTTTTTTGGCGCAAGAAGCGAGGGCGCTTCCTCATGGGTTTGAGTTAACGGCGACTCTTCGGAAGGTTTGCTGGCCTTGGCCTGTTGTGGTGTTGAGGCTGCATCCTGTATGCGAGGTTCCTCAGCACCCATGCCGTCGTCGGAATCGCCAAAATTTATTAGGATGCCCTTTTCGGCCGGCAAGGGCAAAGGGGTGCTAAAACCGAATACTATCAAAAGGAATGCAACAAGTGCATGGAACAATAATGTTCCTACTATTCCTCTTACTCTATATTCGGTGCTTGTCATTTTATGCTTGCTACCTTTTTTGTAATGGTTGGGTAGCCAGAATTAGCTTATACCTGTTATCCTTGGCTATATTCATAACTTTAACCACTTCCTCCATGGGCACAGTTCTATCCACGTGCAGGGCAATGGTAGGATCGTCCTGCCCTTTCATTTTCTGCTGCAAAAGGTATTCCAATTGACCTAAAGTGACAGGAACCGTTTCCAGGTAAAAGTTTCGGTCAGCAGTAATTGACACCGATGTTATGGGTTTTGCCGATACCTGACTGTTACTTTGGGGTAGCAAAAGCTTTAGCGCATTGGGGTGAATAAGGGTTGACGATACCATGAAAAAGATTAGCAGCAGGAACACAATATCGGTCATGGACGACATGCTAAAGCTCGGCTCAACTTTTGATCTTCGTTTGAGTGCCATACGGGTAAGATTTTACGAAACCGGTTCGTATAGTAAATCCATAAACTCGTTGGTATTGGCCTCAAGGTTGAATACAACCTTCTCGATACGGGCAACCAGGTAGTTGTATCCAAAGTAGGCGAAAATACCAACAATTAAGCCGGCAACGGTGGTAACCATAGCAGTATAGATACCGTTAGAAAGCAGCCCTACATCGATATTATTACCGGCCATCGACATATCGTAGAAGGCACGGATCATACCTAAAACAGTACCCAGAAACCCTAACATGGGAGCGCCACCGGCAATGGTTGCCAGGAATGGCAGGCTCTCCTCGAGCTTTGAGATTTCCAGATTGCCAACATTCTCAATGGCTGCATTTACATCGGGTAGTGGGCGGCCAATTCGCTGTATGCCCTTCTCAATCATGCGGGCAACAGGTGTGTTTTGCGAATGGCAAAGGGCAATAGCAGCATCTATCTTATCCTCGTGAATATACTCTTTAATGCGGTTCATGAAATTGACATCGGTTACTGAGGCCTTACGAATGGCAAAGTAACGCTCAACAAAGATGTAAACGGCAACTACCGAAAGCAAAAATATTGGAATCATTATCCATCCGCCCTTAAGCGCAAGGTCAAAAAAACTTAACGAAATTTCGCCTTCAACTTCGGGAGTTAAACCGGCTTGGGTTTGGAGTAAAACAAGCATGGATAGCATCGTATTCATGATTTTAAATTTTTCCGAAAATTAGTAAAAAAACGAATTATTCCACGTTTCATTGTCCAAATAGGTAAGCACATTGCTAATTTATCTTCATAAAGTCGGTATTGGGCAAGTTTGCGTTGTTAGAGTTTCCATTGGTGTTGCTTTCGTGCTGTATGGTATCGCCAGGATACTGTTCCTCCTTGCTGAAGAATGAGTTAAATAGCTCCCTAAGGGTATTAAATTCCTCGCGGTAAACAATACCAGCGCCGGTGGTGTAGTTGTTTTGCTGGCTGGTAAGCAGAACATCGTTATTGTTACGCGCAAAGGCCTTCCCACGGATTTTCCCGCTTTTGTTGAGTTTGATATCAACGGTAAAGTCGCCAACCAGGGCATTGTTAGAGTTTTTATTGCCACCAACGCCAACGTTACTGCTGATGGAAACCCTGTCGTCGAGTATTTGGGTTGATAGAGCCATTTCAACCTGGTCGGAGCTGAGCTCGTTCTCCAGACCGGGACGGTAGTTTATACCTATATCGAAGTTTTTGCTCCATTGCGATAGCCAATTGCTTAGCTGGTTCGAGAGTAGTTCACTGGCAGTATTGTATAATCCGGTGGTGCCCAGGCTGGAATTGGAGGTTTGTGTACCGGCCGAGGTCATGCCTGGATAGGAAATAAAGCTATTGATTACCAGCAGCCCCAGGAACTGGGTGTTTATTTTTTCCTCGGTATTGAGCATTCCGTCAACCAATGTTCTTGTTTGCTGATCCAGGTTAGGGAATTCGATACCAAACTTGATAGATGGTGCAAGGAGTTTTTGCGATAGCAAGATTTTACAATCAACCGGAACACGCGCTGTGTAGCTGTCATCGAGCAGGAGTTGCTTAAGCGATGTTTTTACCCGGTACACGGCCTTGATATCCATATTAGCATCCAAGGGATCGCCATTCCAATCGATGTAACTGCTTTGCTCGATGCGAAAACGTTTATTGATCACTCCAGAGAGGGTGAAAAGGTAATCGCCCTGCTCAATGGTGTAGCGGCCAAACATCCGGAAAATGTCTTTTGACGGGTTAATTTCCATTCGTAAGTTCCCGCTCCCATAGGCTTTTATTATATCGCCTAACTTTTTATCAATAATTATTTGCGCCTCGGCTTCAGGGGTTACCTGCAAATCCATGGTAATGTTGATGTTGGATGATGAGGTTTGTACATTTTGTACCACTTCTTCAATCTCAATCAAATCGGGGTTATTGTTCACAAAGCTGATAAAGTTCGATTCTTCCACCGTGCTTGTAGAGGAAAGGGGTAAGTAAATTGCCGTTTTGTTTTCGGTTTTAAGGTTTATATTAAGGTTTAGGTTGTTGGGTGAACCCAAAAAATCAACGAACCCCGAGGCAAAAACAGTTCCGTAAAAAGTTTCGTTATCGGTTTCATGGGTGTTCATGCAAAGAAAATTTTGCATGCTCAACCTTAGGCCAAGGTTAAAGTTCTTTAAGTAGTTGGTTTGAATGGTTCCGTTTAGGGTCGATGTTCGGTTGAACCTATCGGTCAACCTGAAATTACTCAATACGATGTTGCTGTTGCTAATGGTTATCCTATCTGTAAGGGTGTAATGGGTTTGCAGAAAATCGATAGTTAAGCCGGCATTGTCAAAGCCTATGCTCCCATCCACAATGGGTTTATTGGCATTGCCTTTAACTTTAAGTGAGCCATCCATACGGCCATGTATGTTGGAAACATTGCCTTCCAGCAGGGGAGCTATGAGGGCTAGTTTGGCCTGGTTAATGCTTACATCAATGTTTATGTTACCATTATTGCTAAAGTAATCGCCTTTGGCAAGGAATGTCAGGGTATCGGCCCTTTGGTTACTTAGTAAAAGGTTAATTCTATTTTCGCTGCCATGCCAGGTGCTCTGAAATATAACATTCCCAACATTTTGACTGTTTACAGCAAGTTTATAAATCCCAAACTTGGCTTGTAGTATGGGGTTTAGCAGGATGCCTGTTGCCAAGGCATCGCCATTTATCCATCCGCTCAGCGTATAACCGGAATCGTGCAGGTAAAAGTTAAGGTATGATAGGTCGATGTTTTTGAGCGATACCGAGATAGTATCCGAATTAAATTGCGATGCTTTACCGCTTATGCTAATAAGCTGGTGCTTATTGGAAACGGCAAAGTTGTAAAATTGCACGGTTGATGAATCGATGCGAACCAGCGATGGCGACAAATTCCATATGGAATCGTTAATAATTAGCGATGAGGGTAGAAAGTTAATATCTATCGTGCTGTTAGGCTGCGAAAATGCTTTAAAGTCGGCAATCAGGGTTATGTCACCCAGGGTAGAAGGCGTTGAGTAGTTGTTCCAGTTAATATTACACTTTACAGAATTATTCTGGGTGGTTGCGTTTACTTTAAGATTTCGGATATAGCTGTTGCCAACCTTTATCTCGGGCATAAGTAGATTTGCTTCCAGAATGCTATCGCGGGTTTCGCCATCAACACTGAGGTTTTTGAATGTAGTGTTGCCAGTGGTTAATTCCAGCACCTTAAGCTTAAAGGTAAGGGTTTCCTGGTTAGGGTCTAAAATGCCAAAAAGCGATGAGTTTTCGGCAATACTGAGGCCTGGCGCCAGAATGCTTGTAACCTTTTGTGTTTTTTTTAACCTAAATTTGATGAGGTAATCGTTATACTCCTCAGCTTTAAGCGGTGGGGATTTGGATTTGCCATTGGACTCATCCTGCCTAAGGGCTGGTAAATGACGCGAAAGAACCCTGTTCATGTAGTAAGGGAATCTGGAAAAGCTTTGCCTACTCCGAATTTCACCTTCAGCAATATCCGATTTTAGCGTAATAATCTTGCTCTCATTGGTGTTATCGGCAGTAATTGTAAGGTCGGCAATCTTAAACATGCCGCGTTGGTTACGGTAGGTAGAGTTAACCAGATTTATTTCGCCCTTGCTGTTGTCGAGGTTATTGCCGGAAAACTTTGCGGTTAAAAGGAACGATGCCACTGAAACGGAATCAATCCTGTTAAGGTTGAGCTTAACCAAATCGATGCGAGGGGCAAAGAGCGAAAAATCGAACACGGGAATGGTGTCGGAAAAGTCAACCCTACCCAAAAAGTTTAGCCTACAGTTGGGGTCGTTAAGGTTGATGGTGCCTGTATATGAGTTGTTCCCTAGATTACCGGATATATCAATATCCTTGTAATCATACCCATTAGCCTCGAGTTTTCGAATATGGGCATCGGTAAAAGCTCTTAGCTCCCCTTTATTGTTTACTGTACCTGAGATACTGGATAGGAACGACAGGTTTCCGATTAGATTCTCTCCCAGGAGCTGGCCAAGTTTGAAATGGTTGGCCGATGCTTTAGCCTTAAATTCGCTTTTAATGGTTTTGCCTGGTTTCATCCAAACATCAAAATCAATTGCCCCCAGAGCCGACGAAAGGGTACCGTAGGTGACAAAGTCGCTCAGGTAGCCGGAGTATTTCCCAACATAGTTAATAACCCCAAGGCGGTCGAGCTCTTCGGGCAAATCGACTAGGGGCTTTCCGCTATCATTTACCCTGAATTGTATCAGATCCTTCCTTGAGGTCTGAAGTTTTTTCAGGTCTACAGAGAGAAGAGTATTATCAATTTCGGGTAAACCGGTCAGGTTGGCGTTAAGTGCTAACTCTGAGATATTACCAAAGCCAAGTTCAAGGTTCCGTGCCCTTAAATCGTTCACATATCCATTAACCCGTCCTGAAACTCTCAATCCTATGTTGTAGTTGGCTAGTTGGGAAACAATGTAGGACAAGGTGCTGGTATGCAAGTAGGTGCCCTCAAAGTCGGCGATTATTCTAACCCGAGAAGTGAAATTGCTAAAACTTTCCCAACCGTCGAAATCGAACAAAAGTTGGTTCATGGATAGGCTCGAGCCATTTGCGCGCAAGCGCAGGTTGTTGAAATGCAGAAACTTGCTACAAAGGGTAAGTTTACTTCGCAGGTTGTTAATTTTAAAACCGGAATGATCCTGAACCGTTAACCCATTAATAAGAATACCAATGGTGTCGCCGTTCAGGTTTAGCTCACTAGCCTCCAGGTTGATTCCTGAAAGAACTAGATTCTGAAAGTTTATTTTTCCCGGCGTAAGGCTGTCGGCTCCTTGCTGGACAAGTTTAAAACGGGCATTGTTAAGTATAACATTCCCTATTTGCAGGTTAAATTTACCCGAATCGGGTGATTGAGCGGTGTCGGGATTAATTCTCATCAGCAGGGCATTCAGGTTAGTCATCCCTGAACTGTCGGTAATAAGGTGGAGTTTGGCGTTGTCAACCCTTGCTTTTCCTAACCGGAAAAAACTGGCGTCGGTATCGATTTGAGAAATGGATGCTGTAACTCTTTTTGCATAAATCAATGTGTCGTTGTTCAAGTCGGCAACGTATACATCTTTTAAAAGAATACTGGCAAAGGGTCTGATATCTATTTTTTTAATTGAGATAGTAACACCTGTTTTTTCATAGAGGTAATGAGTTGTTTTGGTAATAATATACGTTTGTACCTGGCTGCTTTGCAGCAGCAGCCAAGCAAGGGTAGGGATAGCGAGTAGTGTAACAAACCCCCAAATCAGTATTTTAAGTAGTTTTTTAATACCTTTGCTAAGTTATTTCTGGTAAGTAAGCCTCAAAATTTGTTCCTAAAATATACAAATGCTTGGGCTTTTGAAATAGGCGAGGATAGGTTTTTAAACATTTTTTGTATTATTTCATTTTTTGTTGATGAGTGTAACAATACTTGGGATAGAATCGTCGTGTGACGATACCTCGGCAGCTGTTATCCGCGACCAACTCCTTTTATCGAATGTAATTAGCAGCCAGGATGTGCATAAGCAATATGGGGGCGTGGTGCC
The DNA here is from genome assembly GCA_011045955.1 of Bacteroidales bacterium. GTDB lineage: Bacteria > Bacteroidota > Bacteroidia > Bacteroidales > Tenuifilaceae > Tenuifilum. Next base: position 13,702 of record DSBV01000050.1, read on the forward strand.
TGAGTTGGCCTCACGCGCCCATCAGGCCAACATTATTCCTGTGGTTGATACGGCCATACGCAATGCGGGTGTTACCCTATCGGAGATTGATGCCATTGCGTACACCCGGGGGCCGGGTTTGCTGGGATCGCTGCTTGTTGGAGCATCGTTTGCAAAGGGTGTGGCGCTCACGCTGGGAGTACCCCTAATATCGGTTAATCACTTGCAGGGGCATGTACTGTCGCACTTTATAAAGGATGAGTCAAATGCTGTTCACCCTTCGTTCCCCTTTTTGTGCCTTTTAGTATCAGGTGGCCACACCCAAATCATGTTGGTTCAGAGTCCAATGGAGATGGACATAGTTGGCCAAACAATAGATGATGCTGCAGGTGAGGCATTCGACAAGTGCGCCAAGGTTCTTGGGCTGCCCTACCCCGGGGGACCTGTAATCGACAAGCTTGCCTCGGAAGGCAACCCAGAGTTCATCAAGTTTGCAAAGCCAAATATTCCAGACCTCGATTTTAGCTTTAGCGGATTAAAAACATCGTTTCTGTACACGCTACGCGATAGGTTAACCGAAACCCCAAACTTTGTTAACAATTACCTACCCGATATCTGTGCCTCGCTTCAGCAAACAATTATTGAGATTCTGTTAAGTAAGGTAGAACAGGCTGTAAGAAAGTACCGGATAAAGGAGATTGCTATAGCTGGTGGCGTGGCCGCAAATTCAGGATTGCGGAATGCTTTACAGTTACTTGGCCATAAAAAAGGGTGGAAGGTTTACCTGCCTAGGAAGCAGTTTACTACCGATAATGCTGCAATGATAGCCATTGTGGGTTACTACAGTTACCTCGCCGGGAAAACATCGCCACTCGATGAGCCACCATTGGCACGTTTGCCTTTGGGTTAAGTGGATAGTTCATCGTTTACAAGGTATTTACGAAGAACATTATACAGGTCGATACGGCTTATGGGTTTGGTAATAAAGTCGTTGCAGCCCGCCTCGATACTCATATTCACCTTAACTCCCGAACTGTAGGCTGTTTGAGCAACAATAACCACTTTGGTGTTTTGCTTTCGGATTTGGCGAGTAATTTCAATGCCATCCATATCAGTTAGCCGTAAATCCATGAACATTAGGTCGAAGTCGGGTGTGTTTTCAACCTTTTTGAGCGCCTCCTTTCCGGTTTTGGCATGTTCTAGCTGACAACCCGTTTCTTCAAGAAGCCTGCTGAGCAAAATGAAGTTGGATTGAATATCTTCAACAATTAGTATCTTTTTATTTTTCAGTTTTGGTGGGTCTTGATGAATATAGAATGGTGATTTTTTTTGGGATGTTCGTGCTTTGTGGCTGCCAATTGGGGTATAGGGAACTTCAATATGAATGGAGGTTCCAGTTCCTTCGGCTGTTTCAATCCAAATCCTCCCGTTTAGCAAGTCCACAATACCTTTTACCACAGGTAAACCCATTTGTAAAATGCCAAATCCATCGCCCAATTCGTCAATATTCAGCCGGTTAAACACTGTCTTGGCCTTTTCAATATCCATTCCAATACCACTATCCTGAATCCAGAATAGAAGGTGGCCATTTTTTTCCGATTTTCTGACGCCAATCTCAATGTAACCCTTCGACGTAAATTTTACCGCATTGTTTATTAGCCTCTGGAAAATGCTCTTAAAAAGGTTTCGGTCCGATAAGATATCAAAATCAATCTCGTCAGGATCGATAAATGCTTTGATGGCAATATGCTCTTTGTCAAAGAGCTTGAGCTCATTCAGCAGCATAATCTGTAAGGTGTTCAAAAGCTCCATTAGGTTAATTCGCTGGTAAACTAACCGGAACTGGTTCGATTCCAGTTTTGAAAGGTCGATAAGATTATCAATTTGATTTTGAAGTAGTCGGCAACTTTTATTTATCTCCTTTGAAAATTGAAGAGTTTGTGTGGGTTTAATTTTTGGATCGTTTAAAAGTTCGCTGTAGCCAATAATGTTATTGAGGGGTGTTCGAATCTCAAACGAAAGGTTTGAGATTAGCGATTCCTTAAACGATTCAAGGTCTTTGTTTCGTTGAACAGTCTCCTCCAGATGCGTGTTTAACATCTGCAGTTCTTGCTTTAGGCTATTAACTTGTTGCTTGTGGGTGTTAATTATTTGTTGCTTGCGCTTATTGGTTCTGTGTATGTACCAAAAATGTAATATGAAATTAAGTAGCAAAAATGTGCCAATAACCAAAATAAACCATTTATCGGTAAAAGGTGAATGTTTTTTTTGCTGAGGGTTGTAAAGTAGATCATCGATAGGTTTTGTTTTGTTAATTAATCCGGCCTGTAAAAGGGTTTCCATCATTTGTAGCCATCGGCCTTTATTTGAATGCCCAACATTTATAAAGTTAGGTTGAATAAACTCTTTCACCTTTTGCGATTCGAATATGAGGTGATCAAGAGTTTTTGTGGTTTTATACTTTGATTGAATTACCTGTGCTAATTCTTCGGAATTTTCAAGGGCATACTCCCAGCCTTTTATGGTTGCTCTAAGAAAAGCATCAACCAGTTCAGGGTTTTTGCTAATCATCTCTCTGGTGGTAAATAGGCATTCGGCGTAAAAGTCAATACCATATTTATGGGGTAGAATCAGGTTATAGGGTATCCCAAATTTTTCAAGAAAGTAAGGTTCATTTGTCAGGTAAACCTCACTGGCATCGGTTTGGTTATTCAGCAGCTTGTTAAGTGAAAGTGACGATTCCGTTATGTGGTACTGCGAGGGTTTAACGCCCTCAAGGCTAAGCATAGTAAGCACTTCAACCGAACCAGATTTTTTTGCATTTATTTCAATGGTTTTGCCAGCAATATCCTGTGGTCTGGTAATATTAGGCTCGGCTCGTGACACAAGCGCAGCTGGGCTTGACTGGAATACGGGTGCAAGCACAACTACTGGGGCTCCATTAACATAATGTATTATTATGTCGGCATTGGCTATGCCAAACTGCGCTCTTCCTTCGAGAACCTCTGTTATTACGTTACCGCTCTGGGGTAGTTCCTTGAGCTCAACATCAAGATCTTCCTGAGCATAGTAACCCTTTTCAATTGCAGCGTAGTAACCGGCAAACTGGAATTGATGTTTCCACTTGAGTTGTAGTATGATTTTGGTGCCGGGTCGTGAAAAACTTTGTAAAGGTAAAGCAAGCGCTATAAAGGAAATGACAATAAATATTGCAGGCCACCACTTGTGGCAAACATTTTTACTATTTTTAAAACCTAGTAAGCTATTATGACTCATCCTTTGAACCCAGTATGCTCTACTTTGTTTCTAATTTAAAGATACAACAAATTTTTGAAATTGAAACTGAAAACTAAAAATTATGAGATATGGGGAATAAACCTAACTTTTGCATTGTGCTTTCGCCTGCAAAAACCTTGCGAAGCAACTTAAAAGTGGCAGATAACAATTACTCTATGCCGGTTTTCCTTGAAAGGGCTCAGGAACTAGTAAAACAGCTAAAGACCTATGGTCCACTTGAACTTAAAAGGCTTTTAGGTGTTAGTCAGGATATTGCCGACCTCAATTTTACAAGGTATGCCAATTGGCATTTGCCTTTTACTTCTGAAAATAGTATACCTGCAATCCTGACCTTTGCGGGCGATGTTTATGAAGGATTACTGGCAACCGATTTTACTGACGACGAAATGGCTTTTTCCAATCGAATTATTTTTATGCTCTCAGGATTGTACGGAGTTCTGAGGGCACTTGACCTCATACAGCCTTACCGTTTAGAAATGGGGAGCAAAATTCAGGTTGGGCAACATAAGTCGCTTTACGAATTTTGGGGTGATAGCATTACAAACTTTCTTGACCAGAATGTGAATGATGGGTATTTGATTAACCTTGCTTCAAAGGAGTATTCTAGGATAATCAATGAGAAGCATTTTGGTGATCGGTTTATAACCGTTGAATTCAGAGAAAATCGCCCTGAGGGGCTAAAGGTAATTCCAATACTTTCCAAAAAGGCTCGTGGCCTTATGGCACGCTTTGCGGTAAAGAACAAAATTTTTAACGCCGAGGATTTAAAACTCTTCGACTACGAGGGGTATAGCTATAGCGACCCTCTTTCTGCCGCTACTAAGTGGGTTTTTGTAAGGTGATAATTTAAATTACGCTCAACACGAGGCCTTTCAGGTACTCACCTTCCGGATGGTATATGTTAATTGGATGATCGGCAGGTTGTGTTAGCTGATGAATAATGCTTACCTGCCGACCTGAAATGGCAGTAGCCGAGAATACTGCATTCCTGAAATCGGTTTTACTAACCACCTGTGAGCAGGAGAACGTGAAAAGTAAACCACCAGGGTTTAACCTACGGATGGCTGCTAGGTTTAACCTTTTGTAGGCTTGCAGCGCATTACGCAGAGCATCGTTATGCTTGGCAAAGGCGGGCGGATCGAGCACAATGATATCGAAGGTGCGGTTGCAGGTTCTTAGATACTCAAATGCGTCCATTGCAATACCTGAATGTGGTGCATTAGCACCAAAGTTTAGTTCAATGTTCTGGTTGGCCAGCGTAATGGCCTGCGCCGAGCTATCAACCGTAATAATCTCTGCGGCTCCCCCCTTTAGGGCCGACACCGAAAAGCCTCCCGTGTAGCCAAAAGTATTCAATACCGATTTACCTTTGGCGTAATATTGCAGTAGTAACCTATTCTCGCGCTGGTCGATGAAAAAGCCCGTTTTTTGGCCATCAACCCACGATATTTGATACCTGTTTCCATATTCCAAAAAGTCATCGTTAGCGCTTTCGACACCAATCAGGTAATCATCGGTTGAGTTGTATTTTTCGCGGTATGGTAAAGTACCTGAACTTTTATCGTAAACGGCGGTTACGGTATTTGAAAGGACCTGCATTATTGCATTGGCAATTTCGGTGCGTGCCAAGTACATTCCTACCGAATGGCACTGCATTACGGCGGTATCGCCGTAAATGTCAACTATTAGGCCTGGCAGCAGGTCGCCCTCGCCATGAACCAAGCGGAAAATATTTGTATTGGTATTTGGGTATAGGCCTATGGCCCTGCGAAGGTTAAGAGCATTACTTATTCGGTTTAACCAAAATGTTTTATCAATATCAACTGGTTGAAACGACAATACCCTAACGGCAATTGATCCCGAGGCAAAGTGTCCTGTGGCCAGAAACTTACCATCGGAGCCCAATACATCAACCACCTGCCCTTCATCGGGCATAGCGGTAACCGATTTAATTGCACCTGAAAATATCCATGGGTGAAACCTCTGAAGCGATTGTTCCTTGCCCGGTTTAAGGATTACTCTGGGTCGTTCCATTAATGCTCTTGTTTCGGGGTGTGTGAAATGAGTTTAAGATAGATTTCACTGCATACCCAGGCATCGGTTGATGCGTAAATTGTTTGTGCTTCCGTAAGCACATCGGCTTCCCAGTTGCTGAGTTGTTGCCCTTTCGATACGGTGGCTCCCAGAACTACAGCCGAGAGTTTTTTTACACTCAGTTCCTCAATGCCATAGGTTGGCGCTATACGTTGCAGGTCAATGAATCCATTCGGAGTAAAGCGGTGTAGTTTTTGCAGTCCCTTCAGATCGTCGTGTATGGCTACACCTACCTTAACTATTTCGGGGTTCTCCAGAAAGTCTTTAAGAGTAACAGGTATGCCTGTTTTCTTTAGCTTCACAAGAATAGCCAACTTGCTGTTGGCCAGTTGCAGTAATGAGATTCCATTTACTTTACCCTTCTTAAACGATGGTTTCGATTCGGTATCGAACCCAATCACTTGCTCCTGGCAAAGTACGGGTAACCAATGTGCCAAATCGGCCTCACTTTCAGCAACAATAATTTGCCCCGTAAAACGGATTCGAGGTAAAGTGTTCAGGGTTTCCTTATCGATATTGGATGCAAACATCACATTAACTCGTTATGATCCATATCCTGTTGGCGGCGGGTAACAAACCAATCAGAGGTATTGCGCTCGGCACCCTCGCTTTTGTCGGGATGTTTAATGTTATCGAGGTCGATATTTTGGTGGGCAAGTATATGGAAAGCCCTGATAAGATTTGCCAACCTGATACCCCAGAAGTCCTTAAAGTTATTGATACACTCCCAAAGGGCATCGTTCATCACATAGGTATTCCCTACTTGATACCGCAGAACAAAGTTTTTCAAATCCTGGTAGATATCGGCCAAGTACTCGGCTATACTTGCGGTGTATAGGCCGGTTAACTCATCCACTCGTGGGTCGTTAACCTCAACATACTGGTTATGTTGCCCAAGCAGATACTCCACCTTGTTCTCGATGGTTGAGTAATCGCTCTCGGTTACAAACTGCTCATTGGTTTCGTCGTAAACCGGTTCGGTTTCGGGCAAAAGGGTTGCCTTGTAGTAGAGCAAGGGAAGCACCTTGTTACAGGCCCCAACAAACGACCTTGCGGTGTGCTTTTCGCAACCCTCAAGAAAAGCGCAGAACTCCTTGGCTACTGTTACAAACTCAACCACATTGCGGCTGTAAACCACATCTTTAATATCCATGTCTAAAAAATTGATGCTGCAAAGTTAATGCAAATAGTTTGATGTAGGTTGATGCAATTATTTTAGCCTCCTTGCTTTTAGTTGAGCAAAACCAAGCATTATTCGATAAGTATTACTACTCCTCCGAAAACTCAATGAGCAGGTTGCGGTAAACCGAGAATATTTTTGATTTTGATACAAACCCAACATACCTATCGCCATCAACCACAGGTAAGTTCCACGCCTTGGAGTACTCAAACTTGTTCATGACCGATTCCATGGACTCGTTAATTGTGATTATCTCGGGTGGCAGGTTCATAATTTCCTGAACGGTTGTGGTATCGTAGCGTGAGGCATCGAACATGATTGGCCTGATGTCGTCGAGCATTACCATACCCATAAACTTACCTTTGGTAGTAACCACAGGAAAAACGTTCCGGCGCGATTGGGTAACCTTTTTAACAAGCGAACCAAGGGTCTCAGTGGGTTCAATGGGTATAAAATCGTTTTCAATAACCTTGCTAACGTTTAGTAAGGTGAGCACTGCTTTATCCTTGTGGTGGGTGATAAGTTCGCCCCGCATGGCTAACCGCTTAGTGTATATTGAGTGGGGTTCAAAGTACATAATGGTGAGGTATGCAATGGTTGATGTTATCATAAGGGGAACGAAAAGGGCGTATCCCCCGGTAATCTCTGCAATCAGGAATATAGCCATGAAAGGGGCATGCATTACACCGGCCATGGTTCCGGCCATTCCCACCAGGGCAAAGTTGCTTTCCGACACATCAATAAAGTTGAACTGGTTAATAAGCTTTGCCACCAAAAAACCTGAAATGCCTCCAATAAAAAGTGATGGCGCAAAAATTCCACCAACGCCTCCAGCTCCATTGGTTACGGCAGTTGCAACCGCTTTAAGGGCAATTATCAGAATGAGTGAGCCAATTAGCAGCCAGTAGTTATTCTGAAACTCATATAGCAGGCTATTATGAAAGATATACTCCGACTGGCCATTGAGCAAGGCCTGAAGAACATCATACCCTTCGCCAAAAAGCGGTGGAAAAATGTAAATTAACGCGCCAAGAATTATAGTTCCCACTATCCATTTCTTGTACGGGCTCCGTGTCTGCTTAAAGCGTTTTTCTATACTCCAAATTGATCTGATAAAGTAAAGTGACACCAAACCGCAGAATATACCAAGTAGCACAAACCAGGGGATATTGTGGAGTGTAAATGGCCGAACAACATAATAGGCAAACACTACATTCCGCCCCATCAGGAAATAGCTAACCGACGATGCTGTAACAGCCGAAATTAGAAGGGGTACAATGGAAGCAGTGGTAAGGTCGAGCATTAGCACCTCCAGGGTGAAAACAATACCTGCTATGGGCGCTTTAAAAATTGATGCTATGGCGCCTGCTGCACCGCATCCAATGAGCAGTGTGTGGGTTCTGTAGTTCATCCTGAAAAAGCTCCCTACATTTGAACCTATTGCCGACCCTGTAAGCACAATTGGGGCCTCGGCTCCAACTGAACCACCAAATCCAATGGTAAGTGCGCTGCCAAATATGGAACTGAACATATGGTGGGCCTTTAGCTTGCTACCCTGTCGCGAAATAGAATACAAAACCTTGGTTACTCCGTGGCTTAAATCGTCGTTTATGAGGTATCGAACAAAAAGTAAAGTTAAAAGCACTCCAATTGCAGGTAAACCGAAGTAAATCAAGCTGGTAGTATCCATGGGCACTAATCCGCTAATAAAATCCCTAACCCAGTGAAGTGTATTTTTTAATGCAACACCGGCAACACCGCTTAAAAGTCCAACAATAAAACTTAAAATCAATGTGATTCTTCGCTCCCCTAAACTGCGAAAAAATACCCAGAATCTTGTTAGCGATATTTTAAATCCTTCCCTTAGCATGTTGCTAATTTAAAAAAAAGTTTAGCAATGCCTCAAAATATCGACATTGCTTTTAAATCTCTGTTCATTATGCCTAAAACATCAACAAAAATAGTTAATATTGAGGATATTTTTGTGAGTATGATCGATTTTGTGAAATATAAACTAGATAATGGGTTAGTGCTGATTGTTCACACTGACCATAGCACTCCCATTGCAGCCTTTAATCTGCTTTACCGCGTGGGTTCAAAAAACGAAGACCCAGAGCGAACCGGCTTTGCCCATCTGTTTGAGCACTTAATGTTTGGTGGTTCGGTCAACATTCCTGTATTTGATGAGCCGCTTGAGAGGGTGGGGGGGGAGAATAATGCATTTACCTCCAACGATTTAACTAATTACTATATCACCGTTCCTGCCGAAAACATCGAAACAGCCTTTTGGCTTGAGAGCGACAGAATGCTTAGCCTTGCCTTTTCCCAGAAAAGCCTCGATGTACAAAAGAGTGTAGTACTGGAAGAGTTTAACCAGCGATATCTAAACCAACCCTACGGTGATATTTGGTTGCATCTTAGGCCTTTGGCCTACAAGGTTCATCCATACCGTTGGCCAACCATCGGGCAGTCGCCCGAGCATATTAGCCGAGCTACTCTGGCCGATGTAAAAAATTTCTTCTTTAACCATTATGCCCCAAACAACGCAATACTTTGTGTGGCAGGCCCCATTGACTCTAACGAAATTCTGAAACTTACACATAAATGGTTTGGTTCCATTGAGCCGCGAAAACTCGCAATGCAAAGTATCACAAAAGAACCTGAACAGACCGAACCCCGTTTTCTTACCCTGGAACGCGATGTTCCTTTCAATGCCATATATAAGGCCTACCACATGTGTAACCGCATGCACCCCGATTATTCTGCTGTAGATTTACTCTCCGATTTGCTCTCAAACGGCCGATCGTCGCGCATGTACCAGCGACTGGTGAAGGAAAAGCAACTTTTTAGCTATGTAAATGCTTACATCACCGGCGATGTAGACGAGGGATTATTTATTCTAACCGGACAACTCTACAATTCTACAACCTTTGAGGAGGCTGAGGAGGCTTTAGCCATTGAGGTTGAAGAACTTAAAAACACTTTAGTTGATGCTAATGAGCTGGAAAAGGTTAAGAATAAGTTTGAGGCTAACTTCCTGTTTGAGCAGGAGAATGTGCTTAATAACGCCATGAATTTGGCATACTACGAGATGTTAGGCGATGCAAATCTCTTAAACAATGAGTTGCAAAGGTACAGCTCAGTAACAAACAACGATATAAGCAGAGTTGCAACTAAAACTCTCAATTCTAGTAATTGTTCCACAATCTACTACAGGTCAAACGTAAACGGCAAGGAATAAGATATGACTAACCACGATATCGATAGAACCGTTCAACCACAAAGGGTAGCTGTTTCAAGTATTAAAATACCCACGCCTGATATAATTGATCTTAATAATGGATTTAAGGTTTTGCTAATTAATGCAGGTAGTCAGGATTTAGCAAAGGTTGAGTTGATTTTTAGGGCGGGAACACGCTATCAGTCAAAACCCTTAGTTGCAAATGCAGCTATCTCGCTGTTAAGCGAGGGTACAATCAGTAGAAACTCGCAGAAAATAGCCGAGGATCTGGATTTTTACGGAAGTTTTCTTGAACCCTCTTTCTCTCGCGATTTTGCATCGGTAACCTTTTACACTATTGGCAAACACTTCTACCGATCATTGGATGTTTTGGTTGATATTTTAACTAATCCTACTTACCCGCAACATGAGCTGGAGCTTTTCTGTAAAAAGGGGAAACAGTCGTTATTGGTTGAACTGGAAAAGGTATCGACCCTCTCACGCCAGCGATTTTTCAGCGCTCTTTTCGGTAGCAACCACCCCTATGGTTCGTTTGCCATCCCAAACGATTACGATGCGCTATCGCAAACCGATTTATTTCAGTTCCGTAATCGTTACCATAAAGCCTCAAATGGTTTGGTTGTTGTTGCTGGAAAGGTTGATGCTAAACAGGTCGATTTTATACTAAATGGCTTTAATAATCCTATTTTTGAACAAAGCAGTGATGTTGAGTTGGGGTTACCCTCATTCACCACAACCTATTACAGAGTTTTTTCGTTTAAAAAGGATGCAGTTCAGTCATCGATACGCATAGGCAGGGTTTTGCCCAAGCACAATCACCCCGATATGCCCGGGTTGCTTGTTCTTAACACCATTCTGGGAGGCTATTTTGGATCGCGCCTGATGCGTAATATTAGGGAAGACAGGGGGTATACATACGGCATATCCTCGTTCATTATACCACTGACTGAACTGTCGGTGCTGGTTGTTTCAACCGAGGCTGGCTCAGATTTTGCTGAAAAAACAGTAGATGAGGTATTTAAAGAGATGCATAAATTGCAGACAGAACCAGTAAGCAACAATGAGCTGGAACTTGTTAGGGGCTACATGATCGGTCAAATACTCAGAAGTTTCGATGGCCCTTTTGCTATAGCCGATAGCCTTGCAAACCTTTTCCAGTATAATGACCTCGATTTTGAGTATATCAATAGTTTGATTCGAACAATCAATGAAATTACCCCTTTACAGCTTATGGAGCTGGCAAAAAAATACTTGGATGTTGAAAGTATGGTAGTTAGCATTGCCGGAAGCAAAAAAATTAGAGGGTATAAAGAGTAATGTGTATGAAAAATCTACCACAAATTATTTTGATGATTGGCTTAACCTTTTATATGCCAACGCTTTGGGCGCAGTTTAGCGATAAGCCAAATCCGCCACGGCTCGATTATATCACTAACAACCTTGATAATGGTAATGTAACAATATTTTGGACTAAGCCATCCCATGAGCCTCAAATAGCCGACCCCTCGGGTTACATCATTTACGTACCCCGTAACCCTATTGACCCCGATGCCGACGGCTGGGATCCTATTGCTACGGTTGACCAGAACACGTTTCAGTACACCCATGTTGGTGCCAATGGGAATGGCCAAAGGGTTTATTACCGCGTGGCTTCACAGGGTGCATATGAGCCAAGCCAGATGACCGTTAAGCATTCCCAGGTATGGATTACCGCAAGCTACGATAGCTGTAATGCCAAAATCGACCTATCGTGGATTGGTTACGGAGCTTGGCCTCTGAATGCCTTAGCGCCTTACCGCAACATCCGCTATCAGCTTTACATGGGACACGACCCTAACTGGAATACCTATAATCAAATTGGCGATTACGATGGCTATAGCAACAGGCACAGCGTAACAAACGTTCAGGAAAACCAGGATTATTTCTTTTACATCAAAGCAACCCGAATGGATACAGGTTATGAGAGTTACTCCAACCTATACCTGATCCATACCAAAATGGCCCGCAGGCCAACCTATGCCAGTGTCGATAGCGTTATTGCTATCAACTATGGTAATAGAATTTACTACACCATCGATCCCGATAGCCGCGTTAGCGATTACAAGCTTTGGCGATGGGAACAGCCCGATACGGCTCAGAGTATTTTCAGCGCAAAAACTATTGAAGGGTTTAATGTTCCCACCAAAAGCATGAGCATTGATACCAACGATACATGGGCAGCCCGCACCCGCACCTTTTACTATAAAGTTGATGCCTATAACGGCTGCAACGATGCTGTTTTGGTTTCAAACCTCTGCAATACCATCATACCTCGCATAAGCCCCAGGGGCAATACGGTCAGTATCGAGTGGAATCCTTTAATCCTTGATACCCAACGTAAACCCGATAGGGCTGGCAATAGGATTGAGTACTCCATCTATAGGCGTTCCTTTACCGTAAACGATGATATTTCTGGCCTTGGTAATCTGGAACGAATTGCAAGCGGACTCACGGTTACAGAATATTCCGACGATTTATCAGGGTTTAAGGGTCAAAGCCCACTTTACCTGATAAGGTTCAACTACTACATTGAGGCATTAGAGCTCACACCTGCTAACGATACGGTAACTCTTAGCCGGTCGCGTGAAATTTCGACAGAAATTCTACCCGGGGTAACTATGCCTACAGCCATTGCCCCAAATGATCCCCGAAGCGAAAATGGCCATGAACGTAACCTTTTTAAACCGGTTATCGATTTTGAAGCTAACTTTACCTTAACCATATACGACCGCTGGGGCGGGGTGGTTTACCATGGTAACCAGGGTTGGGACGGACGCAATAGCCGGGGTGAGTACGTTAAAGAGGGAACCTATGTTTACCGTTTAGTGGTTAGCACTGCCAATGCTGGTGATATAGTTAAAACCGGAAGCGTATCTGTAGTTTACCCAAAAAAATAGCTAATGGGAAATACTAAGAGTTTGCAAACCGACGAGGAAAAACTTTTAATACAGTCGCATTTTGAGGATTTGCTTAATAGCTGCACCCGGTGCAACTCACCTGAGAATAAAGAGCTAATTGTTAAGGCTTTTAATCTTGCCAACGAGGCGCACAAGGGTGTTCGCCGAAAATCGGGTGAACCCTATGTACTGCATCCCATTGCGGTAGCAAAAATTGTAACCAGCGAACTTGGACTGGGTGCAAAGGCTGTTGCTTGTGCCCTTATGCACGATGTAGTTGAGGATACCGATTATACTATTGAGGATATCGAAAGAATTTTTGGAAAGAAAATCGCTTCCATCATCGATGGGTTAACCAAGATCACCGATGTTTTTGATGCAAACTCAACCATTCAGGCCGAGAATTTCAGGAAAATTCTTTTAACCCTTGCTGACGATATTCGGGTAATACTCATTAAGCTTGCCGATAGGTTGCACAACATGCGAACCCTTGAATCGCTGCCGGCTACCAAGCAAATGAAAATTGCCAGCGAGACCATCTATCTTTATGCACCGCTGGCACACCGTTTAGGACTGTACGCCATTAAAACGGAACTTGAAGATTTAAGTCTAAAGTACCGCTATCCACAGGTTTATGAGGAAATTAGGAGCAAGATTGCTGACAACGAGAAGCGAAGGGTGCAGCTTATAAATCACTTTTCGTTACCAATTATTCAGAAACTTGAGGAGAATAACATCGATTTTGAGATTAGCGGGCGGCCTAAGTCAGTTTACTCTATCTGGAAAAAAATACAAACCAAGAACGTTTCGTTCGAGGAGATTTACGATTTGCTCGCAGTCCGTATTGTTTTCAATCCCTATCCCCATATACCCGAGAAAACCCAGTGCTGGCATATCTACTCGCTGATTACTGATATCTACAAGCCAAAGCCCGATAGGTTACGCGATTGGGTTAGTACCCCAAAGGCTAACGGATACGAAGCCCTGCATTGCACGGTGATGGGCCCCGACGGGAAATGGGTTGAAGTGCAAATCCGCTCGCGCCGAATGGATGAAATTGCTGAACGCGGTTTTGCGGCGCACTGGCGTTACAAGGAAATGGATGCCACCAGCCAGGAGAATGAACTGGACAAGTGGATACGGCGGGTAAGGGAGATGCTTGAGAATCCCCAGGAGAATGCACTTGAGTTCCTCGACGAGTTTAAGCTGAACCTTTTCACTTCCGAAATCATTGTTTTTACACCCAAAGGTGAAACCCGTAGTTTACCTAAGGGAGCAACCGCACTCGATTTTGCCTATGAAATACACACCGAGGTTGGGAATAGAGCTATTGGGGCTAAGGTTAACCATAAGCTGGTTTCCCTAAGCTATCAACTCAACACCGGCGATCAGGTTGAAATCATCACAGCAGCTTCGCAAAAGCCCACATGGAAACTTCTCAAATTTGCTACCACTGCCAAGGCCAAAGCAGCCATTAAAAATGCTCTGAAAGGTGAAGTGAAAAATAGAATAGAGAAAGGGCAGAAATTACTTGAAGAAAAAATTTTGGCGTTGGGGGTTCAACCATCATCACGTGTATTTAAAAAGATTCTGCCAGCTTACGAGGTATCATCAAAGGACGAACTTTATGCCAAAATTGGCTCAGGGCTAATAAACCTCGATAACCTGAAAAAGATCCTGAAAAAAAACACCCAAAGCAAATGGATTAAGTACTGGAAGCTACAGCTTGGCTTTGGGGCTAAAAAGGTAGTGCCCGAAAGCGAAATTCAAACAAAGTACGACTTAAAAAAGCCCATAGTGCTGGGCGCCGATTCCGACTCCGACAACCCATCGTATCTTGTAGCAAATTGCTGTAACCCGATTCCAGGCGATGAGGTTATTGGATACCTCTCGCCCGATGAAATAGTTATTGTTCACAAGGCAACCTGTGCTGAGGCCGTTAGGCTCATGGCACAACATGGCGATAAGATTGTTGCAGCAAAGTGGACTACCCAAAAAGCATTATCGTTCCTTGCCCGTGTTGAGGTTAACGGAATGGACCGTATCGGTATCATCAGTGAACTTATTAAAGTGATTTCCGATGAGCTAATGGTGAACATCCGTAAATTCCATATCGAAAGCCACGATGGCATTTTTGAGGGATACATCGACCTTTACGTCCACGACGTTACACATCTCAACAACCTGATACTTAACATTATGAAAGTTAAGGGAATGGAAAACGTTCGGCGAGTGGACAAGTTTGATGATTAAACCCGAATTACACACCATTGCAATGTGCAATCCGGGTTAATTGGGTAGTGCTATTAAACTGCCGTAATGAGTTTTTGCAAAGCGAGTTAATGATTACACGAGTAACCATGTTCTCCATGGTGCGAGCCATGATGATGTTCATGATGGCTACAGCTTTTTCCTGAGTCAGCCAACTCACCGTTGATGTAGAGGTCAACAACCTCATCGGTATTTCTGGAGCAACTCCTAACAACCTGAATGCCATGGGCTGCAAGCACATTTATTGCTCCTGCGCCTATACCTCCAGCGAGCATTACTTCTACACCCATTTGCTGCAAATCAAATGCAATGTTCGATTTACAGCCACAACCCTAGGGCGATCCAAGTGTTTCCTTTGCTGTTACTTTAACGTTCTCAATGGTGTAAACCGTGTAGAACTCACAATGTCCAAAATGTTCATCAACATGACTATGTATGGTTGGTACTGCAATTCTCATAATCATTGTTTTTTTGTTAGTAAACTACTATTATCTGTGTCAAATTTGTTCCAAATGTTGATTATTTTCCTGATTGCAAAATTTTTCAGTATGGTTTTTGTTAATTCTAAGTGCCATACCATTTATAAGCACTTTTGCCACCTTGCTCTGTGCCTGCTCAAGTATCCGCCCAAAGGTTTGCCTTGAAGCCCCCATTTGTTTTGCTGCTTCTTGGTGATAGAGTCCTAATCCGTCGGCAAACCTTATTGCTTCAAGCTCGTCAGCCTCTAAAACAACTACTTCCATCAAGCGTAAAGATTTACCGGCAGGCTTGAACAGATGAATATCGGGGGAATGGCAGATTCTTCGTGGGCACTTGTTTCTTGGCATATGCTCAAAACGATACCTATAATTAATGTTAAAATTTTAGCGAATCCTATGATCAACAAACAACTCCTACCATTGTCATCCTGAGCGGAGCAAAGAGGTTCCCTCTTTTCATAATGAGATGTTTCGCTAGCGCTCAGCATGACCGAGCCTGTGTTTATCCCGATAAAACGGGGCTCAACATGACAAGTGTCCAAACTATACTGAATTATGTTATATATGCCCAATCTCGTCAATTGAAAAATTCAATCAACGATACTGTTTCAAAAATGATAATGGTTTTGTTTGTGAGGTAATCTAAGGTTTTTTGAATTTATCTATGCTATTTCCCTCTAATTCCTCTAACTTCCTCTAACTCCATCATATTCCAACATATTCCATCTATTCCAACTCATTCCGACTCATTCCGACTCATTCTTTCATAAATCAGCCCCGTTGAGTTTGGTAATTCATGGCATTTGGGATAAACTTTTTTTATGTTTTGCTGTTTGATGTTGTATAACAAAAATTTTATTCTATTTTTGCTATTTAAAGTAAGTCTAAATTTAAGCTATGACCTGCAGCGATAACAAACTTGTAGTAAAACGCATACTCACCGATTACCTGGAGCGTAAGGGGCACAGAAAAACTCCCGAACGCTTTGCCATTCTTGACGAAATTTACTCCCAGGAAACGCATTTTGATATAGAAACACTCTATATCAAAATGAAAAACAAAAACTACCAGGTAAGTAGAGCGACACTCTACAATACTATTGATTTACTGTTGGAGTGTGGACTGGTAATTAAGCATCAGTTTGGCAAAAATTCATCGCTATACGAGAAAGCATACGAATGCAAGCAACACGATCACATGATATGCAGTCGGTGTGGAAAGGTTATTGAGTTTTGTGACCCCAGGATTCAGGAGATTATCAACTCAGCCCAAAAGAACAGCAGTTTTACCGTTTCGCACCATTCCCTTTATCTCTATGGGCTTTGCAGCG
Source organism: Bacteroidales bacterium (assembly GCA_011045955.1). Taxonomy (GTDB): domain Bacteria; phylum Bacteroidota; class Bacteroidia; order Bacteroidales; family Tenuifilaceae; genus Tenuifilum. Next base: position 30,509 of record DSBV01000050.1, read on the forward strand.
ATTGTCAGAACGAAATCGATAAGGTTGAGGTAACCGAGTAGAAATGTTAATATCTTCTTTCCCAAATTTGCGGTAAATTCATTACCTTTATATGCTTTTTGGCTTATGCTTTTATGGGTCATTTTAGTTGATTCATGGAAGCTTTTTTGATGCCATGGGGATAAAAAATATAAAGGTGATGAGTAAAGTTGATGTTCTTTTAGGGCTCCAATGGGGCGACGAGGGTAAAGGAAAAGTGGTAGATGTTTTAACTCCACACTACAACTTAATTGCACGATTTCAGGGCGGGCCTAATGCAGGCCATTCGCTGGAGTTTAACAACATTAAGCATGTGCTGCATACCATTCCGTCGGGTCTATTCCATCCCGGTTGTATCAACGTGATTGGGAATGGGGTGGTGATTGATCCCATAATCCTTGCCGAGGAGATTCAATCGCTAGAAAAGTTGGGGGTAAATCTGAAAAAATCCCTTAAGATATCCAAAAAAGCCCACCTTATTTTACCATCGCATCGTGAGCTCGATGCTGCTTCAGAGGCTGCAAAGGGCAAGGGAAAGATTGGTTCGACCCTTAAGGGCATAGGCCCAACCTATATGGATAAAACCGGGCGCAATGGGTTACGTGTAGGCGATATCCTACTGCCTGATTTTAGGGATCGATACGATTTTCTTAAAAATAAGCATAAGGAGATATTAAGGCAGTATAACTATACCAGCAACATTGAGCAGCACGAGGATGAATGGTTTAAAGGGGTTGAATTGCTTAGGCAGTACGATCTTATCGATTCTGAGTACGAAATAAACAGCTACATTAGGCAGGGCAAAAAGGTACTTGCCGAAGGTGCACAGGGCTCATTGCTCGATATCGACTTTGGTTCTTACCCATTCGTAACCTCATCGAACACTATTTGTGCCGGTGCTTGTGCTGGTTTGGGCATAGCTCCCCACGCTGTTGGTGAGGTTTACGGAATATTCAAGGCATACTGTACCCGAGTTGGATCGGGTCCATTCCCCACGGAACTTGACAACGAGATTGGCGAAAAGATGCGAAAGTTAGGTGCTGAGTTTGGTGCTACTACCGGCCGGCCACGTCGTTGCGGTTGGCTCGACCTAGTTGCATTGAAGTATGCCATTATGCTCAATGGTGTAACCCAGCTAATAATGACTAAACCCGATGTGCTTGATTCCTTTGAAACCATAAAGGTTGCAGTGGCATACCGGGTTAACGGTATTGAAACCGATAGGTTACCCTACGATATTAATATGCCCATTGAACCGGTTTACAGGGAGTTTAAGGGTTGGATGACCGATATTTCAGGTTTCAAATCTGATAGTGATTTGCCTGACGAATTAATGGCATACATCCAATTCATTGAGCAGGAAACGGGTGTTCCCATTAAGATTATTTCAGTTGGACCAAATAGGGACGAAACAATTGTTAGGGAATGAAAAAAGTTAGAAAGATATTTTTACAAAGGGATTTTCAATAGGCTTAGTATATTGCCAGGCCTTTTTTGTACGATAGTTGCTTAACTCCCAAACTACACCACTAAGACCAGAGGATTGATCCATTAACCTAGTGCTTACTTCAAAGTTAGTTTCAATTTTTTCTCTGAACTCGTTATCGGAAAAAACTCGTAACCCGAGGTACTTAACTGAGCTTATGTTTCCTGAAAGGCATGTAGGCCAAAAATAGTTTCCGGTAGGTGAACTTACCAAGACACTCGTTTCCCACTCTATGGTGTATGGTTGAGCGCCTTGTTTAGTCAACCAATCCTTACCAAACTTAAAGCTAAGCGAGTTTTCCGTTGTAATTTTTTTCTCAAGGTTGCCTTTCCAAATAACATTACCCCTTGAATCGGTAATTCTCGCTTTACTCCTATTTACTATAACTTCGTGGGCTTTTGGTAAGTTAATGGATATTGTATTGGATATCTGATTTTGAATAGTTGTAAACGAAACTATTGTTGAAATAAGAGTTGTGATCTCGTCAACGGCTTGCATCTCCATTGCAAACCTATCTATCTCAATTTGAGTACCCAAAATTTCTTGAGAGAAACTAGGTTGTGAAAAAGTTAATAAGCAGGCAAATGTGAAGAAAGAGGACATCCGCAGTGCGGACATCCCCTTTAGGAATGAAAAATTACTTTTGAATATTTGGCAGTTCAAGTCCATAACCCTTTTTCTTATCTTCAACCTTAAGTAGCAATGCAAAAACTAGGGCAAGTATGCCAAGCGAGGTGAAAATAATCATTGGTAAAGTGTAGTTGTAGGTATTAACGGTTACACCCTCAACCACTTTCTGTCCGGTTACACTGTACTTATCGAGCACCCAACCAATAAGGGCGGGAACACCCATTAATCCCCAGTTTTGCACCCAGAAAATTAAGGAGTAGGCAGTTCCCAGCTGATTCTCTGGGATAATTTTGGGTACTGAAGGCCACATAGCCGAGGGAACCAACGAGAATCCAATGCCAAGGATAATTATGAGGATAATTGCAATAATCCAATGGTTAAGGATTGGGATTGAAAACATGGTGTGCACAAAGATGAGTAGGAGTGAGCCAATCAGCATGATAGTAGCTCCTTTACCTTTCCTATCGTAAATATTGCCGAAAAAAGGTGTAAGTAGTATGGTACCAAATGGCAGCATGGCAGGAATAGTTCCGGCAAGCGACTCGTCAACACCAAACTTGTTTACCATTAAGTCGGCCGCGTATTTGAGGAATGGGAATACAGCCGAGTAGAACAGCACGCAAAGTATTGCGATGTACCACCATCCCCTATTGGTAATAATGTTGAAAATATCCGATATCTTAAATGCTCTCTCCCCATTGGTTATATTGTTGTTCTTGTCGTATTCGGCCTGCGAGGCATCGAGTTTCTTGTCCATAAAGGTGTAAATGATAAAAGAAATTAAGCCAATTACGAGCAGAATCAAGCAGAAAAGGATAGGCTTTGAAACATGACCAAAAGCTTTAGCCAGGGGTACCGATGTAGCGAGAGCAAGTGCAGTACCTAAACGGGCAGTAGCCATTTCTAAACCCATGGCAAGCGCTAGTTCCTTGCCTTTAAACCATTTTACAATGATTTTTGAAACGGTTATACCAGCCACTTCAACACCTACTCCAAAAATGGCGTAACCAAGAGCCGCCATGAAAACTTGAGCCTTAATTTGGAATATCCAAAGAATATTCCAAACCTGTCCATCGAGCATATGGGTGGAAACAGCCCAGAACTTAATGGAAGTACCAATAACCATGATGGCGGCAGCCATTAGACCGGTAAAGCGCACGCCCATTTTGTCGAGGATAATGCCGCCAATAATCAGCATGAAGAGGAAAACATTAAACCACCCGTAAGCACTTGTAAAAAAGCCGTATTCTGAACTATCCCATGAGAGTTGTTGCTCTAAAAGCCCTTTGAGCGGGGCCATCACATCGGTTAGGTAGTAACCGGTTAGCATGGTAAAAGCCACAACAGACAGGGCTGTCCACCGTGCCCAGGCATGATCGCGTAGTGTTTGTCGAATCTTTTCCATTTGGTTTATAAATTAGGTTTAATTTGTTTTGTGCAGCAAATAAAATCAAAATAGCTCAAACCATATACAATTTTTGTCAACAAAATAAAAAACCGCCATAAAATTGGCGGTTTTATCATTGCCTTATCAATAATTATTTGTTTTCGTATACCCACATCTCCATGGGCTCGTCGGGGCGTTCGGAGTTAATGCGCTCAATTTCGTTGAAAGCCTTGCTATACCTGTCGTACTGACCTATTGAAACCAGTTTAAAACCATTGGGGGAGTCAAGAATTTTTGTTTTGCTGAAACCCATTTTATGAACCTCTTCTTCCCATACTGTTGCATTTGAAGGAACTTTAAAACTGCCAATTATCACATGAAAGCGATAGGTAGATTCAAATTCTTGCTGTTTACGCAATTCCTCTTGCCGGGCTTGCTCCTCAGCAATTCTTTTTTGCTCTTCCTCAAAAGCTTTTGCTTTTGCTATGCTGTCCTCTTTGGCTTTTTGCAGGGCAATAGGGTCAACCTTTTTATTTTTTTTAAAGTATTTGCAACCAGTACCAACAAAAGCTGCCAGCACTATAAATAGTATAACTCTTTTCATAGAGATTCCAGGTTAAGGGTTAATTTCAGTGCAATATAAACACAAATTTTCAATAAATCAAAATTTAATGCTAAAACATTAATCAATATTGCTGATTTTTAAATATATTAGGCTGGTTTATTCGGAAAAAGGGGTGCTACTTTCAAAATCGGGACGGTAGTACTGATTGCTTTCAATGTCTTGAATCCATCCTCTGAACCCATGCTTCTCCAATACTTCAATAACTTTTTTGTACTCCTCTATTCCCACATGTTGGTTTAGTTCATTTGGCAATGAAAGTCCTGCTGGAGGATAGTACTGCGACATGAGTGAGATGTATAGTTTTGCTGAAACCTCTTCAGCAAGAAAGTTGAGGAGCGTAATGCTGTCGTTGGCATGGCCTGGGAGTACTAAATGCCTGATAATCATTCCAAAATTTGCCGCCCCCTCATTGTTTCGGATTAAAGAAGAACCCTTTTGTCGGTACATTTCCTTAATAGCTTTTGAGGCTACCTGAAAATAGTCAGACACTCCTGAGAACTTTAACGCTAGTGCGCTGTTGTAGTATTTTAAATCGGGTAAGTAAACGTCAACTATGTCCTCAAGCATTTTTAAGGTTTCAACCTTGTCGTATCCATTTGAGTTGTATACAATTATTGGCTTGTAGCCCGATTTATTCAAGGAGTTCACAATTTCAACCATCTGGACCACTTGGTGCGAAGGCGAAACAAAGCCAACCATTCCAATACCCGAGTCGAGTAGGCTTTTTATCTTATCGACAATAATTTTCGTATCGGTTAACCAGTTTTTTCCATGCTTGGTATTCCTACTTATTTGGTGGTTTTGGCAAAAAATGCATTGCAGATTGCAATGAGCAAAAAAAACATTGCAAATTCCCTTTTCCCCTGAGATTACAGGCTCCTCACCCTTGTGGGGAAAAATTGACGATACCATTGGGTTTGCACCAACATTACAATAACCGGTTTGAGTGTATCGGTTTATACCACATTCGTGCGGGCATAGGGTACAAAACGATAGGTCGAAAACAGTTTGCTTTTCCATGCTCCAAAAATACTAAACTCCTCTAAATGTTTTTCCGCCTCACTTTTTCAGGTTAACGCACTCCAATACCTTCCATTTTAAAATTCCGAGTCACACTGAATTATACTCAATCATTCCGAATCATTCTTCAAAAAACATACATCCCCCATTATTGTTAGCCCGTATGAATTTTTTAAATCTTGGTACTTCGATTTTTGTTACTGGTGTATGTTGCAAAACATATTTTTTAATTTTGCTATCACTATTGGTGAAAAAATTTTAACAGATGAAAACAATAATCGATCTATTTGAGGAAAGCGTAAGCAAGTTTTCCAACAACCCCTACATATGGGAGAAATTAACCGATAAGTATGAACCAATAACCTATGCCCAAACCCGAACCGAGGTTATCCGTTTAGCTGCAGGGCTTTTAAGTCTTGGCGTAAAAAAAGATGATAAAATAGCCCTGCTAAGCGAAGGACGTAAACTTTGGGTAATTAGCGAATTGGGCATACTGTACACCGGAGCAGTAAATATACCGCTATCGGTTAAGTTAGATGGAAACGATTTGTTATTCCGTTTGGTTCATTCCGAGACATCCATGATTTTTGTATCGGGGCAGCAAGCGTCAAAAGTTGATAAGTTGCGCTCCCAGTTACCTAATGTGAAAAGGGTAATCTACCTTGATAAACCTGAAAAGTTAGAGGGAGATGACCTGTTCATCGATGATGTTTTTGGCCTTGGCGATGAATTTCTCAGGAATAATTCTGGGAAAGTAGAAGAGGTTGCAAAAAGCATAAAACCTTCGGATTATGCTAATATTAGTTACACCTCTGGTACCACTGCCGATCCCAAAGGCATAATTCTTTCCCATAGAAACTATACTGCTAACGTTGAGCAGGCCTTAACCCTAATGGAGATACCTGTATCGTATAAAACCCTACTAATACTTCCCCTTGACCATTGCTTTGCGCATGTTGCCGGTTTGTACTCATTTATGGCTAAGGGAGCAAGCATTGCCACCGTTCAGGTTGGCAAGACCCCAATGGATACTCTGAAGAATATTCCCATTAACATCAAGGAACTTAAGCCTAACCTTTTACTTAGCGTACCCGCATTGGCTAAGAACTTCAAAAAGAATATCGAAAACGGTATTAGGGCAAAGGGAAAATTCACTGAGATGCTTTTTAACCATGCTTTAAAAATTTCCTACAAGTACAATAAGGAGGGTTGGAATAAGGGAACTGGTTTTACTTTCATCTACAAGCCCCTTATCTGGCTTTACGATAAAATTTTATTCAGCAAAATACGTGAGGTTTTTGGAGGAGAACTTGATTTCTTTATTGGAGGTGGAGCGCTGCTCGACATCGAACTTCAGCGTTTCTACTATGCCATTGGCATTCCAATGTTACAGGGCTATGGTTTGTCAGAAGCAACGCCAATTATTAGTTCAAACTCCCTAAAGCGCCATAAATTAGGATCTTCGGGGCATCTGGTAAAATATCTAGAACTTAAAATTTGCGACGAGAATGGCAATGAACTACCCGTAGGGGAAAAAGGCGAAATTGTTGTCAAGGGCGAGAACGTAATGGTGGGTTACTGGAAGAACGAGAAGGCAACCGCAGAAACGGTGCGCAATGGATGGCTTTACACCGGCGATATGGGGTACATGGACAAGGACGGTTTCTTATACGTGTTGGGTAGGTTCAAAAGCTTGCTTATTGCTAGCGATGGCGAAAAGTATAGCCCTGAAGGAATTGAAGAGTCGTTGGTTCAACACTCCCAGGTTATCGATAGTGTTGTGCTTCATAACAACCAAAAGCCTTACACCACTGCCCTTATTGTTCCCTCAAAGGAAGCTCTGAAAAAAGCCATTACGGCTAAGGGTATCGACCCTGAATCGCACGAGGCCGCCAAGGAGGCCATTGCCATTATTAACAACGAGATAGCCCGCTTCAAACCCGGTGGAGAATTTGCCGAAATATTCCCTGAACGATGGCTACCTACAACCTTTGCCATTCTTGATGAGCCATTCACCGAGCAGAATGGTTTGGTTAATAGTACCATGAAGGTAGTAAGAGGAAAAGTTGAAAAACTTTATGAGAGCCGCCTGGAATTCATGTACAATCCTAACGGCAAGAACTTGGTGAATGACGAAAACATTAAGTCAGTTAAAAAAATTCTTAACAGCTAGCAATTATTTTATTGCACATTTTGTTATAGGAGGGCATTACCATGTCCTCCTTTTTTTTAATTTTACCAAAACACATAAATTATGGAACGCTATCTTAAAACACTACAAAGGGGTATCATTTATTTTACTCTTTTCATTATATCCATTTTACTGGTTCTTGCTATGGTTGATGTTTTTGTTAAGTTGTACGACGGGTTTGTAAGCTATACTTTTCGGGATTTTATCGAAGTACAATACCCACAACTTATCGATGTGTTTTTGGTAATAATCATTGGTGTTGAACTTCTGGAAACTATAAAGGGATTTTTAATGGATGAAATTCTTCACGTTGAACTGGTTGTATTGGTTGCAATTATTGCTACTTCCCGAAAAGTCATAGTTTATGAAGTATCCAAAAAAGGAATAGAAGATATAATTTCGCTTGCTGTCATGCTGGTTGCTCTGGCAGTAACATATTGGATTATCAAGGCGAGTTATGGTAAAAAGTATAGGGTAAAATTGGGTTCAAAGCCAAAAGAGTAGGCTCAAATTGTAACGATGTTAATGTATGATAATATTATCGCCCGTAAACTTTTTTTAACACATTTGGTTATGCTTTAATTTACCTTGGGGCTTACCTTAGCATTCTTAGAATATTACGAAATGAGAAGGGGAGCCTGGGGTATTTTAAAAAGTTATCTTCAATTCCGGAAGAAATGTTTGCCAAAGGGAGGGTATGGAATACATTCACCTTTTGTTTTTGAATTGTACACAAACGTAATTGCTGGCAATACAAATGAGGCGATCTTTGAAAGTATTGAAGCATACCGCAAGGAGATGCTGAGTTGCGATATAGGAATTATTCGCAAATCGGTAGCCGAAAGTCTTAATGGGGGGTTTAGGGGTGAACTGGTAAAATTAAGCCGAATAGCCCGAACGGTTTCAGTCCCCCCCCATTTAGGCAGATTACTTTACCGGTTGGTAAAACATTTTCAACCCCAGGTGATGCTAGAACTTGGGACATCGGTAGGCATTAGCTCCATGTACATGGCACAGGCTAATCCAAATGGGACACTTTACACCATTGAGGGCAATGAGGCCGTTTTTGGTATAGCCCAAAAGCGATTCCAGGCAATGGGTTTAACCAATATTAAACCAATTTGTGGTACTTTTGAAACCGAATTGCCTCATTTGGCAAAGAAAGTAAGTAATTTCGATTTTGTTTTTATTGATGGCGACCATAACGGGACTAAACTTTTGCAGTATTTTAACGTCATACTTTCAAAGTTAAATGAAAATTCAATAGTAATGGTTGACGATATTCGCTGGAGCAACGATATGGAGGATGCCTGGAGGGAACTCAAGGCTAACCGGCAAGTGTCTGTTTCCATTGACCTGTTTAGGTGTGGAGTGCTTTTTTTCAGGCATGGCATAGCCAAGCAAAATTTTATACTTCGATACGGACCATTTTAATAAGTAAAAAACAAGTTTATGAGCGATCATTACTTAATCAACATTACGAACATTAAAAAGTACTACCAGGTAGGAAGTGTTGTTGTGAAAGCCTTAAAAGGTGTCGATATAACCATAAAACGAAATGAGTATGTAGCAATTATGGGACCTTCGGGCTCAGGAAAATCGACATTGATGAATATCCTGGGTTGCCTGGATACGCCTACCGATGGTACCTATATACTCAATGGAACGGATGTAAGCAAGTTGCCCGACGACCGGTTGGCCGAGATCCGTAATAAGGAAATTGGATTTGTTTTTCAAACCTTTAACCTTTTACCCCGCTACACAGCCCTCGACAATGTAATGCTACCGCTAATTTATGCTGGTATCCCAAAGCATGAGCGCATCGAGATGGCCAAGACGGCCCTAAAGAATGTTGGACTTGACGATAGGATGGGGCATAAACCCAACGAGCTTTCGGGTGGTCAGCGCCAGCGAGTTGCTGTGGCACGTGCCCTGGTTAACAATCCGTCCATCATACTTGCCGATGAGCCTACCGGTAACCTCGACTCAAAAACATCCATCGATATCATGAACCTTTTTGAGGATATTTACGAGCAGGGCAATACCATAATTGTGGTAACCCACGAAGAGGACATTGCCCGTCATGCCCGACGGATAGTTAGGCTTCGCGATGGTTTAATTGAGTCCGATGAGCCCAATCATAACCCAATTCTCAAGCAAAAAGTTGTAATTACTGAACCATAACATATTGTTTGCGTTGATTTAAAATTGTTTCTTGTTTAAACAAGAATGTTAAACTAAATTGCAACGCAACAATTATTCTATGAAAATTTACACAAAAACAGGCGATAAAGGATCGACCTCGTTAATTGGCGGGGCCCGCGTTCCTAAGTACCATCCACGTATCGAAACCTATGGTACGGTTGATGAGTTAATGGCTTTCACTGGGCTGCTTCGCGATCAGAATATCGACAGGCATACGGTTGATACCCTTATTTTCATTCAGGATAGGCTTATGAATTGCGCGTCAATTCTTGCAGCCGATTGCACCGATTGTAAGGTAAAGATACCCAAAATTGAAGATGCAGACATTAAGCGATTAGAGAACGAGATAGATGCCATGGATGCACAGCTTGAGCCTTTAACCTCATTTGTTTTGCCTGGAGGACATCCGGTGGTATCGGTATGCCACATTTGCCGAACGGTATGCCGCAGAGCCGAGCGACTTGTTACCCGCTTGGCTGAAGATACGCCGCTGCCCCAGAATCTGTTAGTGTTCTTCAATAGGCTTAGTGATTACTTTTTTACCCTCTCCCGTAAACTTGGCAAGGATTTTGGTGTGGAGCAAATAAAATGGCAACCTAATTTGTAATTCCAAAAAATTTATATATTTGTGGGGTTGTCAGTTAATATATTAAACTGTCAATCAGTTTTTTAAAACTAAAAACACTATGTATTGGACATTAGAATTAGCATCCAAGTTAGAAGATGCTCCATGGCCAGCCACAAAAGAGGAATTAATTGATTATGCCATTCGTTCAGGCGCTCCCCTTGAGGTAATTGAAAATCTTCAGGAGCTGGAGGATGATAATGAGATCTACGAGAGCATTGAAGATATCTGGCCCGATTATCCTACCAAAGAGGATTTTCTTTTCAACGAGGATGAGTACTAGAAAAAATTAAGGAGAGGTTAACCTCTCCTTTTTGCTTATTTACTTTTACTGCTGAGTATTTCGAGTCGCTTTTTATTACCCCGTTCCTCGGGTTGCTCTTTAAAATCCTTAGGTACTACGCTGTACCTGTTAGCTGGTCGTTTAGCCTCGAGCCATTTGAAACCCTTAAGCATAACATCTTCCAGCTCAACTTTTTCAATGGGATAAAGGTTTGATGATGGTTTCTCGCGGAAAGTCACCCGGCTTACTTTATTACCCTTTACCATAATTGAAATTCTTGCACTCTCGGAACGGTTGGCTAAGGTAAGGGTATTGCCATCGCGAATAAAGTAAACCGCTTGCCCATTTCCATTTACATCAATCTTTTCGGCTTTGCCTTTACTAAAAAATGCTGTTATGGTTTTACCTTTAATCTGGTTGTAAAATTTGTCTTGTTCAAATGAGGTAATAAAGGCATTGCCGTTAAAATCCATTCGGTTTATTTTGTTGTTTTTTGAGTGAATGGTAATGTGGTCGGCGGTCATTTGGTTTACATCATTCCAGAGAATAGGGTCAACATACATGTCAATTGCTGAGTCGCGGGTGTTGTATATCATTGAGTCGCAAAATCCTTGTACATCGCTCCTGTAAAAGGCAACATCGCCTAATGCTTTAAGAATTCTATATGTTGAGTCCGTTGAGTTTTCATGCTTTTTGGTAATTACTTTAAAGTGGTTTGCTTTTAGGAATAAAGTATCGGAATTATCAATTAGCATCAGGTAAGGGTTCTCCGAAACCTCGGCTTGCTCAGTGTCCAGCCAAAAATTGGATTTTTGTCCATAGATGTAAGCCCGGTTAACAGTATCAATTAGCACTACATTCCCAATTGCTCGGGCAAATTTGCTGGATTTGTCGTAGAAAATGTTGTCGCCAAATATCTTATTCTCCTTGCTTAGTATGTATGCATTTTGCTGTAGGTTGGTTTGCTCAATTTTTTTATTGTACCACCCCTTTTCGCAGTAAGCAAAATTATTCTCATTAAAGATGTGGGTTGGACCATAAAAGTAAGCAAGCTCATTTTGGGTATTGTAGCTAAGCGAGTCGGTGTATATTGTTCCATCGGGGTCCATCATTACAACATTTCCCGCAAACGATAGGAGGTTTGAGGATCGGTTAAAGTAGCCGCGCTGGCTGGTAAGTTTCGACTCCTTTGTGGTAATTACGCCAGGTGTGGTGTAGTAGGCAACATTTGTTTTTGAGTTAAAGAAAAGGGTTTGGGTAGTAAGCGTTGTTTCGTCGTCGATAAGTTTTACCTCTTTACCTGTGATTTTACCGACCGAGGTTTTGCCATCATAGTGAAGGGTTTGCCCGGTTATTCGGGTTGAACCTTGTTGAATGCTTACATTACCAAAGGCATCAAACCAGCTATCGTCGGGATTATGGTAAGCGCTGTCGCAAACTATACGGGTGTTTTCATGTCGAAAGCGAACGTTTCCAATGTACCGGATAATTTTCTGTCCATTAATGTTGAGATTTTTCATGCTCTTTGCCCCTTCAAACCTAATTCTAGTTTTCTGTTGAGCATGAGTGGGTGTGAGCATTCCCAATATAATAGTTACGATGAAAAAAATACGAAGTACAGATTTCATCTCAATTATGCCTACTTTATCCAACCCGGACTTTGAAAATTGCAATCATGAAAATCGTTATCAATTCTGACATAGAACGATTTTATTTTTTTTGATATCCAGTCGCGAATTATCTCGTTTTCCTTACTAGACTCGGCCATTACCTGAATTATAGCGTAATCGTCTTTCAGGTTTGCTTTATGAGCTGGCACAATTCGTTTCACCTTAATGATCTTAAAAACAATGTTGGCATGTTCATCGCGCGACTCAAAGGGTGCGCTAAACTCGCCCTCTTTCAGGTCTTTTATTGCATAAAAATCCGATGGTTGCAGGTGTTCTTTCTCAAATAGTGAGGTGTTGGTAAAGGGGTTGATCATCAAACCCTTGTTTAGGTTTGATTTTTTATCTTCGGAGTAGCGGAGTGCTGCGTTTTCAAAGGTAATGCTATCGTGCCGGATCAACGTAGCAATGCTATCGAGTTTTTGAACTGCTTTTGAAAGTAAATCGGTGGTAAACTGTGGTTTGAGAAGGATATGCCTAACATTTACCTGGTCGTTTCGCCGTTCAATCATCTGGATGATGTGCAGTCCGTATTCGGTTTCCACCACCTGGCTAATTTGACCTTCTTTAAGGTTAAATGCGGCATCGGCAAATGCTTTAACAAGTTCTTCGCGTGAACGGAATCCCAATTCTCCTCCCTTTATAGCCGATGCTCTATCTTCGGAGTAGAGGGCTGCAAGAGTAGTAAATCGTTCACCGTTAAGTATTCTATTTCGAATTTCGAGCAGCTTTTCCTTGGCCTCAAGCTTAGCCTTTTCGGCATTGGGGGGGTATATTGCAATCTGTTGGAGTTCGTACTGCATGGGTATATCGGGTAAACTGTCGGAGGGGATTTTTTTGTAAAATGCTTTAATGTCCGATGGGGTTATTTTAACCTTATCTACAATCTTGCGCTGCATTTGCTGGGTTAGATGTTGCTCGCGAATAATTTCCCTTAAATCGTCTTTTATTTCAAATATCGGCTTGTTAAAGTAGTTCTCAAGCGCCTTTTCCGACCCAATTTGATTGATAAAGTACTTTAAACGGCGGTCGACCTCGGCCTCTACCGAACCTTCATTAACCTCAATACTATCAATCTTTGCCTGGGTTATAAGAAGTTTCTGGATAAGGAGTTGCTCCAGGAGCTGGCAGCGGTCGATATTAGCATTTGTGCTGCCTTGCATTTTAATGCGCAGGAGTTCCTGCTCAACGTCGGATAAAAGTATGCGCTCATTTCCAACAACCGCTATAATCTTGTCGATTGAGATATTTTCCTGCGCGTGTAAACTAAAACTAAGCGAAAGAATTAATAAAAAAAGTGTAGGTAAACTAAATGCTCTCATGGTTGTACTATTTGTAGATTTCAAAATCACGATCGTCTTTTGCCTTGATAAACAAATTGCGTTCCAGCTGGTCAATCAGGTTTTGCTTTCGGGCGTTAATAATTAGTTGTTTTATCTCGTTGGTAATGTAAGTGAGAGGAGCTATTTCGCCTTGCTCTTTAACCTCACGCAGCGATACAAGGTAAATAAAGTTGCCGTCTTCCATTTCAATATACCTTCTTGAAAAGACCTCATTTATGTTATCTATGGTATATGGAAGTTGTCGGGCTATTACTGTGAAAGGAATCCACTGATCATTGAAAAAATCATAGAAAATGGCCGCCTGATAGGCCAAATTATCGAGGAGCTGCATGTCCTCCTGTTTCTTAGAACGGTATATTTCCTTGATCTTGGGGGTTTGAGGAGCTTCCATACGTAACTTAATAAAGAGTGCTTTAACAATTGGCTCCGAGAGAACAAAGTTATCCTTGTTGGAGTAGTAGTACTGCTCTACCTCTATTTCCTTAACCAGTGTATCGAGTTTTTGGTTTACGTAAGCCTGTTCATACTTGTGGATTAGTAACGATGCCCTGTAATCTTCCAGCTGCCGGGCTACGTTTTTCTCCTTATCGGTAAGGTTGTTCTCGGCCTGTTTTAGCAGGAGTTGAGTTTGGATCCATTTGTCAATGTAGGCCTTAGCAATTAGTGCACTGTCCTCTTTACTTACATTTGTGAGGAAAATATTTTGAAGGTCGCTTTCGTAGAGGTACTTATCGTATACCCTTGCTACAGGTCGGCTATTATCGGCGTTTTGGCAAGCAGTAAGAAAGCCAGTCACTAGAATCAGCGTTAAAATAAGTCTGTTCATTTTTTTTAGTTGTTGTGATTTTCAAGTAACCTATTGTAGGCGTCAACGTTAATATTTACCTTGTATTTTTTCTTAAGTGTTTGAATCCATGATTCTTCCAAAAAATGCTGATAGTCAGCAATAACCTCTGCCCTGCAGTCGTTTAGTTCCTTTGGCTCCCCGGTGGTTGTTTTATTGATATGTACTACAATGTGCTTGTCGTTCTGAACGCTTATGTTAATCCCCGAGCTCCATTGGGTGTAACCTGAAATTATTGGATTATCGGGGAACCCTACCTGTTGGTTGTAGGTAACGTGTAAAGCATTCTTATTCCATTTTTTAACAAGCACCTCTGGATTTATATCTGGGTTCTTTTTTAGTGCTTTTTCAATTGCCTGGGCAATTTTACTATCAGGGGTTTGGTACACGGTAAAGTAAATTTTTTCGCCCCATGTGTATTTGTCGCGGTGATTCTCGTAAAATGTATTAATTGCAACGCTGTCTGAGGCTTTAGTCCACACCTCGCGGTTCGAGATTTCAAAAAGCAGCATACCCTCTAAGTATTCATTTGCAAGTTGTTTAAATTCAGGATATTTTTGGGGTAAAAGCGATTTTTCAAGGTTGATTATCGTTTGGTTAACCCAATCGGTATAGATAAATCTAATGAACGATTGGATGGAATGGTTTCTACTTTTTTGCTGGTTCTGGCTAATGAACTGAAGCAAATCCGATAAGGGATAATTTAATCCTTTTGCTACCAAAATGGTTGGGTTTGCTTTGATGCTTGGAACTTTCCATTCGCCTTTAAAAATGGTGGAATCGATAAGCGATGTGAGATGTTTTGCCGTTTCGGCAGGATATTCCTTAACCCCGTATTCCTTTTTCAACTTGTTTATGAATGCAGTACGTATGATCATGGTCCTGCTGTCGCGAGCCAAAAGGTTTTTAATTTCGGGCAGCATTTCCTCGAACTCGCCCGGAAGCTTTCTATCGAGAAGTTTAGCTACATGCCACCCAAATGAGGTTTGAAAAGGCTTGGAGATATCGCCAATATCCTTTAGGGCAAAAGCAACCTCCTCGAACTCAGGTATTATTTGCCCGGAACGAATCCAAGGTAGTTCGCCACCGTTTGGGGCTGTGCTGTTGTCCTGCGATTCCTTTTTGGCTAGTTCAGCAAAGCTTTCGCCGTTAAGAAGGCGGTTGTGAATTTCAACTATTTTTTGACGAGCGCTTTCCATTTCCTGAGGCGAAGCATTGGGGGTAACCCTTACCATGATATGGGCAACCTTTATCTGCCCTTTGGCGGGGCGGCGGCCATGAACCTTAATGATATGGTAACCAAAGCGGGTGCGAGCCGGCATGGAAACGGAATCGATAGGTGTACTGTATGCAGCGGTTTCAAAGGGGTAAACCATTTGAAAGGTCGAGAACCAACCTAGGTAGCCATTGTTTCGGCTAACCGAGGGGTCGTTACTTGTGGTTAGTGCAACTTTGCCAAAGGGTTCGCCGTGAATAAC
>DSBV01000027.1 GCA_011045955.1 Bacteroidales bacterium
CAAAGTTACCTGATGTGGATTGGCGGACAGGCTGGATCGTTGGGTATGGGAATCATTGGTCAGTGGACTAACTACTGCCGCGACCTTGTGCTCGACCGCTTTGAGGAGTTAACGGGGGGACGTGTTTACCACATGTATATCATTCCTGGCGGTGTTAGAGGTCTCTTACCCGATGGCTTTGAAAAACGAATGGAGGAAACCCTCAAAACCATTGAGGAATTTATGGAGGATATCGAGGAGGTGATGTTCAACAATGCTGTTTTCAAAAAACGCACTGTTGGCATGGGATACATCGACCCCAAATGGATATACCAGTTTGGCATTACAGGCCCAAACGCCCGCGCTGCCGGACTTCCCGATGATGTTCGCAAAAAGTATCCATACCTAAAATACCCTGAACTCGACTTTGACCCCATAGTAGGAAAGGATTCCGATATTTATACCCGTGCCGACGTTCGCCGTCGCGACCTACTGCTTTCAGTTGACCTTATCCGTCAAATACTGGCTAAAATGCCCAAAAAGGGTGACTTTAAGGCGCCTACACCAAACGTGCTGCATTGGCAAATACCTGCAGGCGAAACCCTTATCCGTTCCGAATGCACCCGAGGCGAGTTTGCCTACTACATCGTTTCCGATGGTAGTGAATACCCCCGCCGTATTAACGTCCGTGGGCCCAGCTACACACACGCTGTTGCACTGTTGGAAAAGATGATTATCAATACCAACCTTGCCGATGTGGCCGGGTTAATGACCTCATTACATACCTACCCACCTGAAATCGAAAGGTAATTTTTGAAACGCAATCAAACTATGGCACGAATAAAAGATATCATAAGCCCTTTTACTGCATGGAAAAATGTGGTTAAGGAGCCGGTTACCATTAAGGAGCCGCTTAAAAGAGAGGCTGCACCAAGATACCGCGGTTTCCATAAAAACGATGTAGATACCTGTATAGGGTGCGGCACATGCGAGTCAATCTGCCAGAACGCCGCCATCGATATGGTTCCGGTTGAGGGTATTGAAACAAGGAATGGCGATAGCGGCCTAAGACCCCGTATCGACTACGGACGTTGCTGCTGGTGCGCCCTTTGCGTTGATGTTTGCACAACAGGCTCGCTGTCCATGTCGAACCACTTCAAGTGGGTCGATTCCGACCCCGATGTATTCCGGTTTATTCCCGGTGTTGATAAAAAGGAATGGGACAATGAACCCAATGGCTACAGGAAACCCAGCCCCAACTACGAACTCTACAGCAAGGAGCGAGTTCATATGCCTGAACTCAAACCCGAAGAACGAGATAAATCGTTCATCGAAATTGTTCGCGGGTACTCTAAGGAACAGGCCATGAAGGAAGCCGACCGCTGCGTGGAATGTGGCATTTGTGTTGCAACATGTCCGGCACACATGGGAATACCAGAGTATATTAAAGCCATTCGAAACGACGACCTTAACGAAGGCTTACGCATACTTTACGATACTAACCCCCTTCCAGAGGTTTGCGGTCGCATATGTACCCATAAATGCGAAACCGTCTGCTCAGTAGGAAACCAAGGCGATCCGCTTTCGATACGTTGGCTAAAACGTTACATTGCCGACCAAAATCCTGCAGAAAACTACAAGAAGATTCTCGAAACCGAGAACATCACTAAGAATGGTAAACGCATAGCCATTGTTGGTTCAGGGCCTGCAAGCCTGTCGGCCGCCCACTACCTATCCCTTATGGGCTACGACTGCACCATCTATGAAAAATTGCCTTTACCGGGTGGTATGATGCGCTATGGCATTCCGGAATATCGCCTACCCTACGATGCTCTTGACAAGGACATTGATTACATCAAGTCGCTTGGTGTTGAAATACGCTGCAACGTAACCGTTGGTAAGGATATCACCCTTGAAGAACTTCACCGGCAGTACGATGCAGTATTTGCAGGTACCGGATTGCATGTTGGACGCAGTACTAGAATTCCAGGCACTGACCATCCAAACGTATATCAGGCTGTTGATCTGCTTCGTGATGTTACCATGGGTAAAAAGATTCCAGCGACTGAGAGCATAGTGGTAATTGGTGGAGGAAACGTGGCAATGGATATCACGCGAACCCTTGCTCGAATTCAAAATCAACGCTACGGCAAGGTGAATATCATTACCACGTCGCTTGAGTCGGAAGAGGAAATGCCTGCCGACCGCGAGGAGATTGTTGAAGCCCGCGAGGAGGGCGCTACAATCATCCCTGGCTGGGGACCCGTTAAAATCGAAATTGAAAACGATACGATTAAGGGATTACACGTGGTTAAGTGCGTGTCGGTGTTCGACGAAAATCATCGCTTTAGCCCTAAGTTCGACGAATCGCAAACCAACTTCTTTGCGGGCGAAATGGTGGTTGAGTCCATTGGACAGGGCATGGATTTAAGCTACCTGCCCGAAAGCATCAAGGAAAACCTTAAGCTTGACCCACGCGGAAGAATTTTGGTTAATGAGTACTTCCAAACGAGCCTGGAGTGGTTCTTTGTTGGTGGCGATATCGTTCAAGGCCCAGATGTTATCCATGGCATAGCTAACGGGCATAAGGCTGCTATTGGAATCGACAAGTTTCTTCAGGGAGCATCAAAGTAAATCAGGTTAATCAACTTTAAACTATAAAACATATGGCAGACCTATCAGCTAAATATATGGGCTTCAACTTAAAGAACCCATTCATAGCATCGAGTTCCGGGCTTACCGACTCGGTCGATAAAGCTTACCTACTTGAACAAAGTAGTGCTGCTGCCATTGTGGTTAAATCGCTCTTTGAGGAGCAAATCATGATGGATGTTGACTCACAGCGCATGAACAACATGTTCAACTCATACAGCGAAGCCGAAGACTATATCGCCTTTTACACGCGTAAGCATGCACTAAGCAGCTACGTGGATCTAATTGATAGCATGAAGCAAAAACTCAGCATACCGGTAATTGCAAGCATTAACTGCAGCAGCGTCGATAGCTGGATTGATTTTGCAGGCGACCTGCAAGCCGCCGGAGCCGATGCTATTGAACTGAATATGTTCATCATGCCATCGGATGTTAAGATGAAGGGCGAGGAGATTGAAAAAATTTACATTGACGTTGCCCGCAAGGTTTTGCAATCGCTTTCAATTCCAGTTGCCATGAAGATTCACCACTACTTTTCGGGCATGGCAAATTTTGCGGTTGAGCTCTCGCAAACGGGAATTAAAGCATTGGTGCTTTTCAATCGCTTTTACCAACCCGATGTGGACTTGAACACCCTTAAGGTTAATTCAGGCAGTATACTCAGCCATCCCGACGAGAACGCAGAGGTTCGCCGATGGCTTGCCATACTCTCAGGCCGTGTTACCTGCGATTTGGCTGCATCAACAGGAATTCACGATTGGCAAACGGCCGTTAAGGATATCCTTTTGGGAGCTAACGCCGTACAGGTGGCATCGGCAATGTTTAAAGCCGGCCCCGAAATACTTAAACCATGGATTGAGGAAACACATAAATGGCTTGATGCTAAAGGATTTGAATCTATTAACTCCATTGCAGGCAAGCTGCGCCAAGCCGATAGCATAAAACCATTGGCATACGAGAGAGCTCAGTTCATGCGATACTTCTCCGATGCCCAATAAAAAGATTTGAGTCACAAAAAAGAGTCGCAGATTACACATGCGGCTCTTTTATTTTTCCCAAAATTCTTGCAGCTTTGCATTGCATATAACTTTCCCTATGAACACAAAGCTTAACATAGCCATAATGGCCGGAGGTAACTCATCGGAGGCCAATATCTCCATGCTTAGCGCAACCCAGATTGCGGGCTGGCTCAACCCCGAAAGGTTCAACGCCCACAAGATACTTGTTAAGGGCAACACATGGACACTTGACCACCCCCAAAAAGGATCGATCCCGGTTGACAAAAACGATTTCACCGTAAATGTTGACGGCAAAAAATTAACCTTTCACTGCGCCCTCATTGCCATACATGGCACTCCCGGCGAGAACGGACTGCTACAGGCATACTTTGAGATGCTTCAAATCCCCTACACCACAGGAGGAGTTATGAACTCTTCCGTTACCTTTAACAAGTATTACTGCAAGGAACTAGTTCGCGAAACAGGAGTTAACCTCGCAAAGGGATTGCTGCTCAGGCGCGGTCAAAAAGTAGATGTGCAAGCAATTCTGGACACATTGGGATTACCCATTTTTGTCAAACCCAATGAGAGCGGAAGCAGCTATGGCGTTAGCAAGGTAAAACAGGCTGCCGACTTAATGCCAGCTATTGAAAAGGCTTTTGCTGAGGACAAAACCATTATTTTGGAGGAATTTATTCCTGGCAGGGAAGTCACCTGCGGTGTTTTCAAATACCAAAATGGTGAAATGATTATGCCCATTACTGAAATAGTTCCCGAAACTGAATTCTTCGACTATGAGGCCAAGTACCATAGTAAATCCAAGGAAATTACACCAGCCCCAATTTCTGAACCACTAACCAAGACAATACAGGAATTTACATCGAAGATATATGACCGTTTGCAATGCCACGGAGTAGTTCGCGTTGATTATATTGTGAATGACGATAAAATCTACTTCCTTGAAATAAATACCGTACCTGGAATGAGCGAGGCCAGCATCACCCCTCAGCAGATTAGGGCAATGGGTGGCAACATGCGCGAATTTTTTACCCTAATAATCGACGACGCAATCCAACGAAGTACCCTCTAACCATTGCGCAACTTAACAACATGGAGGGTAACACCAACCGCAATTAACAATAGCATCAACCTGATCACATTACCAACATCAAGTGTTGCAACACTTGTAAGTATAGATGCCCAGAGTAATCCTAAAGTATACCATTTCACTCGTCGTGGAATTGACCGGCGTTCAATGTAATCGTAAATGTACTTTCCAAAGAGCCGATGGTTTATCAACCACCGGTAAAGCCTATCAGAACTCCGAATGAACAGAAAAGCGCTAAGCAGCATAAAGGGTGTTGTGGGTAGTAATGGTAAAAAAATGCCCAACACTCCCAATCCAAACGAAATCATTCCAAATAGAACAAGGGAAACCCTGAGCAATTCACTCTTAACCTTTTTTACTTTATTTAATTCCAAGTAAGTACCCTTATAAGAACCATTGCCATGCAAAGATAGCAATTGTGTTGTGGTGCAATTGGTTAATTGAGTAATATAATAATTATTTTTATTACTCCTGCTTAGCACCACATGGATAAACCCCCTAAGCAATAAGTAACCTTACCCTTTGGATTTACGCCCCTTATGGCTGCCATCGCAAAATGGCTTGTTGCGCGATGCGCCACAGGTACATAGGTAAACCTCCTTGGTATTATCAGGAATAAGGCTTTCACCTTCAAGATTTATTAAAAAAACGACCCTCAACCCTTATGGAGCCGCCCTTGCTCAGGTGAAGTTTTGCTGCTATTTTCTTTGGCTGCTCCATGGCTCTACACGCTATCACGAAAACCTCGTTTAAAATGCGTACCATCGCAGAATGGCTAGCTGTGCGAATGCCCACAGCGGCAAACGGAAACCATTTTCATGGCTTTTACCTCGTTGCCATCGGCATCTATAATCTGAAACCCACCAGAAACCAACAATGGGCCATTTGGCATAACCTGAATCTTTGTAGGGGTAACCTCAAAGGCCTCTATCTCCTCTGGTGCAAATTCACGCACGCATTATGCGACTTCTCCTGCTTGTTCTTTTCAGGATCGTTCCACATAAAAGTGAGCGCATTTGTTGGGCACTCATTCACAATCTCTATAATTCGGTCAGTGCTGGCACCATTCATGTTAACCCACGGTCGCTTGCGAGGGTTAAACACCGATAACAACTTGGTATAGCATATCGATGCATGGACACACTCACCGGGTCGCCAAAACACCGTAATGTCGTCGTTTGAATATTTCCTGTTATCGTTTTCCATGCTTGCTATTTACAAAAACCAACGCAAAACGGCAACACTTTGTTCAAAATCCAACCCAAGGAGATACATAATGGATAAATGTATTCACAATAACCCACTAAGGCAAACAACCTGCAAGAGCGAAACAAATACAAAGCTGACATTAAAGCAAGGGACGACACCAGATAAGAATTTTAAACTTATAAGCATTTAACAAAATACATATTTTTCATATATCGACCCCTCTTTTTTTTGCCTGTGTTAATATTATTTTTATTTTTTCGTACTTACCCCCCCCCATTATTTTTATACTACATAATTATTTTTTATTATTTTGCCTATATTTGCCCTTGAAAAACATATCACACTATGCCAAATTTACGATTTAGAGCATTCGGCGAAGCAACCAATCGCATCCCAGTTGACATGAATGGCCAAAGCAAGGTCGAGTCGCTTGTCGATATCTTTGCCATTAACGTATTCGATAGGCCTAAAATGAAGAAGTACCTATCGGAAGAAGCCTACGAAAGTATAATCACCTCGATTGATGAGGGCAAAAAGATAGAACGAAAAATTGCCGGTCAGGTGGCATCAGCCATGAAAGCCTGGGCCATTGAACGCGGGGCAACCCACTACACTCACTGGTTCCACCCGCTAAACGGCTCAACCGCCGAAAAGCATGACGCTTTCTTCTCAATTGATACTAAAGGCCAACCCATAGAGGTTTTCAAAGGCGATATGCTGGTACAGCAAGAGCCCGATGCCTCGAATTTCCCAAGCGGAGGGATCCGTAACACCTTTGAAGCCCGCGGTTACACCGCGTGGGATCCCACGTCGCCAGCCTTTATCCTTGAGAACACTTTATGCATACCTACCGTCTTTGTCTCATACACCGGTGAGAATCTGGATTTTAAAACACCCTTGCTCAAATCGCTTGCCCTACTCGACAAGGCAGCCCTTTCGGTGCTGGAGTACTTTGACAAAGATGCCCGTAAAGTTTATGCCACCCTGGGCTGGGAGCAGGAATATTTTCTGATCGACGAGTCGCTGTATAACGCCCGCCCCGACTTGGCATTGTGCGGCAGAACCCTAATGGGGCACGCGGCAGCCAAGGATCAGCAACTCGAAGACCATTACTTCGGATCAATCCCTGCAAGGGTATCGGCCTTTATGCGCTATTTTGAGATTGAAGCCCTAAAACTTGGCATTCCCATAAAAACCCGTCACAACGAGGTTGCCCCAAACCAGTTTGAGTGCGCACACATATTTGAGGAGGCCAACCTGGCTGTTGATCACAACCAGCTTATCATGTCGCTGATGGATCGCATTGCGCGTCAGCATGGATTCCGTGTTCTATTCCACGAAAAACCATTCAAGGGGATTAACGGCTCCGGTAAGCACAATAACTGGTCGATGATGACCAACACCGGAGTGAACCTACTCTCGCCCGGCAAAACACCAAAAAACAACCTGCAATTCCTAACCTTTCTCATCAATACCATCAAGGCCGTTCACGATCATTCAGCTCTTCTACTGGGTAGCATTGCATCGGAACCCAACTCGCACCGCCTTGGTACCCACGAGGCTCCCCCAGCCATCATGTCGGTGTTCATTGGTAAAACCCTGAGAGCTGTGCTCGACGAGTTGGAGCAAAAAGTAACCGACCAAAAAATGACCCCCGACGAAAAAACCGAGCTAAAGCTCGAAATAATTGGGAAAATCCCTGAAATTCTTTTAGACAATACCGACCGCAATCGCACATCGCCATTTGCCTTTACAGGAAACCGGTTTGAGCTCCGTGCTGTGGGTTCGTCGGGGAGCTGTGCTTCGCCTATGATTGTGCTAAACACCGCTGTAGCAAACCAGCTCATGAAGTTCAAGGAAGAGGTTGATAAGGTAATTGCCAAAGGGGTTAAAAAGGACGAGGCTATAATACAACGCCTACGAAAGGTAATTATTGAGTCGAAAAAGATACGCTTTGAAGGAAACGGTTATAGCCAGGAGTGGATTGAGGAAGCAGCACGCCGAGGACTACCAAATATAAGCAATCCGCTGGAAGCGTTCAAAACCTTCCTTTACGACTCATCGGTAAAACTGCTTACTGGGAATGGCATCTTAACCAAACGCGAACTTGAGGCACGCTACGAAATCCGTAACGAGATCTTTGTAAAAAAGGTGCAAATTGAAGCCCGCGTTTTGGGCGATTTAGCTATCAACCATATTATTCCTACAGCCATTGCATACCAGAACTCCTTAATAAGCAACGTTAAGGGATTAAAAGAGTTATTCCCGAATGAGTGGGAGAAATTAGCCTATCATCAGCATAAGTTAATCCATGAGATATCCGAGCATATACATGCCATAAGCCACCAGGTTAACGAGATGATTGAACGCCGGAAAGAAGCCAATCAAATTGAAGACATCGTTGAAAAGGCACACCTTTACGACAAAAATGTTAAACCCTTTATTGAAAGCATTCGCACACACATCGATAAGCTGGAGATGATTGTAGATGACGAGATGTGGCCATTACCCAAATATAGGGAAATGCTCTTCATCAGATAATATTTATGGGAGTTAGTATCTACATCAAGTTAAAATATACAAACCAGAGCAATTATCCAAGGCCCGCCACTCATGGCGGGCTTTGGTTTTAATCACACCTATGCATGCCTATCCTTGTGGGTAGCTGTGAATAAGTTATAATAAAAAAATGGCCATTGCGTTACCACTTAATTGGCATTTACTTATATTTACCATAATTTTGTGACTAAAACCTTTAAAGCACAATGAAGCGACTACTTCTTATTGCATTAGGATTAGTTTACCTAACCTCAGGAAACATTTCGGCACAACCCACTAAAAAGTTACAGAAAGCCGATGCTCTTTACAATGCCGGTGCATACTACGATGCAATATCCCTATACCGCGACGATATCGACAAGATAAAAGACAAAAAGGAACTTTCGATCTACCTTTTCAAAATAGGTAACTGTTTTAGGCTAATAGGCCAACCCCACCAGGCCGTACTATGGTACGAAAAGGCTATCCGAAGGGAATGCCCAAATCCCAAAGTGTACTTCTACTATGCAGAAATGCTGAAGATGAATGAGAAGTACGACCTTGCCATTGAGCAGTACCAAAAGTACAAAGTGCTTGTTCCCAACGACCCCCTTGCCGATGTAGGAATACAATCGTGTGAGCTGGCCAAGCAATGGATTGCAACCCCTTCTGGCTACGAAATAACAAACATGAGGGCCATTAACTCCAAGTTTAATGATTTTTCGCCTGCGTATGCTTCATCTGACTATAATATTCTATATTTTACAAGTTCACGCAATGGCACAACTGGCAACAAAACCAGCGCGGTTACTGGCGAATATTTTTCCGACATCTTTGTCACTGAGCTCGACAACAAGGGGGTTTGGAGCACCCCAAAACCTCTGGATGAAACCATTAACTCGCAATACGACGAGGGCACACCATCGTTAACCCCCGATGGCAACCACATGTTCTTTACCCGTTGTAAGGTTAGCAAGCGCAACAAGCTTGGATGCCAGATACTGTATTCCAAACTAAGTGACCAAGGTTGGCTTACACCTAAAGAGTTGAAGTTGGCTGCCGATAGTATGATTGTTGCCCATCCAGCCATTTCGGCCGATGGAACTGAACTTTACTTTGTAAGTAACATTCCCGGAGGTTACGGAGGGCTTGATATTTGGAAAATTACCCGCGAAGCGGGTTCCGATGAGTGGAGCGCGCCTATTAACCTTGGCCCACAAATCAACACTCCCGGGAACGAGATGTTTCCATATATTCATCCCGATGGCACCCTTTACTTCTCTTCCGATGGACATCCTGGCATGGGCGGCCTCGACATATTTAAAGTAAAGAAAAACGATGAAGGCCAATGGGTAGTTGAGAACATGCGCTATCCGATAAACTCATCCGCCGATGATTTCGGTATTGTTTTTGAAAAGGAACGAGAAGCGGGCTTCTTCTCCTCACGGCGTAAAGGCGGCCGTGGCGGCGACGATATCTATATGTTCTACCTGCCACCTATCAACTTTAACATGATAGGCAAGGTATTGGATGAAAAAACAAAAACTTCAATCGCCGACGCTACCGTTAAACTTATTGGCAGCGATGGCACCATTGCAACCATGCAAACCCAGGGCGATGGTTCATTCAGGTTTAACCTTGTTCCTAACACTGATTACGTTATTATTGCTTCAAAAAAAGGGTACCTGAACAATAAGGATAAGGAAACCACTAAAGGGTTAACCAAGAGTCACGACTTTAGCGTTTCTTTACCCTTAACCTCAACCGCAAAACCAATTGAGATACCAAACATATTCTACGATTACGATAAGTGGGAACTCCGTCCCGAGTCAAAAGAAGCGCTCGATAACCTTATCCTGATACTGAACGACAACCCCAACATAACCATAGAGCTGGCATCGCATACCGACAGTAGAGGCTCCCTAGAGTATAACTATGAGCTATCGCAAAAGCGTGCCCAGGCGGTAGTAAACTACCTAATTGAAAACGGAATAGCAACTGATAGGTTGAGAGCCAAGGGCTACGCCCAAACCCAACCAAAAGTTGTTGACGAAAACCTCGCTGCTCAATACCCTTACCTAATCCCTGGAACTGTTCTCGATAAGAAGTTTATAGACTCCTTAACCAGTGAGGAACAAAAAGAAACTGTTCATCAAATCAACCGAAGGACTGAGTTTAGGGTGCTGAGGGATGATTATCAAGGAAAGTGACATAGCAAACCTCGGTTCCCCGGGGTTTTTGCTAATCGCCATAATAGAGGCTAACGCTATACTTGTCATATCTCTTCATCACATTTCAAACATTTTGTTAGTTTTGCATTGAACCAATTACTCAATTTAACCTGATGAAAGCATTGTTAGTATAAAGATTTTGTTAAACAACATTGAGTCCTTTAGTAAAAATATTATCCATACTATTTATTCCGCTTGGCTTTACTAGTATATCGGTAGCTCAAAAGTTTTATGAGGCTGAAGATGCCGATAGTGCCCAGGTGAAATTTTTTATTGCTGATAGTCCAGAGCAGGCCGACCTGCACTTCTGCATCATATACGAAGCTTCCGAGATAACCAAACCCGGCATAATGATGGAGGTTGAAACCCCAAAGGAGGCTGACATCATCCTAATATTTGTTGATAGCGAAAAGGATGCCGACATTAAGGTTTGGCTCATTGACACCCCAGCCGAGGTAAAATGGCTTAATGAGTCGAAAAAGAAACTGCTCTCCGTTAAGGGATTAAAGTAATTCCCCTCATTCAACTTCAAGTTGGTTGTAACGTAAATATAGGTTACCTTTGCAGTTAAAACGCACCCCATGAGCAATAATTCCCGCTACGACCGTCGCGGTGTTTCTGCATCGAAAGATGATGTTCATAAGGCAATTAGCAACCTAGACAAGGGACTTTTCCCAAAGGCATTCTGCAAGGTTGTTCCTGATTACCTTACTGGCGATCCCGACTACTGTATAGTAATGCATGCCGATGGAGTCGGCACTAAATCGTCGTTGGCCTACATATACTGGCGCGAAACAGGCGATATGTCGGTATGGAAGGGCATCGCCCAAGATGCCATAGTGATGAATACCGATGACCTGCTTTGTGTGGGGGTTACAAATAACATCGTGCTATCGTCAACCATTGGAAGGAACAAAAATCTAATACCGGGCAAAGTAATATCCGCCATAATTGAAGGTACCGAAGAGTTCTGCCAATCCATGCGCAGCATGGGAATCAACATCGTGCTAACCGGTGGCGAAACCGCCGATGTTGGTGATTTGGTACGAACAGTTATTGTTGATTCTACCGTTACAGCCCGTATTAAAAGGAGCCAGGTTATTTCCAATAGCAATATACAGGATGGCGATGTAATTATTGGTCTGGCATCGTTCGGCCAAGCTACATACGAAAAGGAATACAACAGCGGAATGGGCAGCAATGGCCTAACCTCGGCTCGTCACGATGTATTCGAGCACAATCTTGCCCAGAAGTACCCGGAAAGTTACGACCCTAGGGTTCCGAACAATTTAGTTTACAGCGGCCACCTTAAACTAGACCAAATAGTTCAGGAAACCGGACTCACAGCAGGCAAACTGGTTCTATCCCCTACCCGAACCTACGCGCCTATCATTAAAGCTGCATTAGACAATTACCGACCTGTAATACACGGGATGGTTCACTGTTCGGGCGGCGCACAAACCAAGGTCATGAATTTTGTGAACAACCTACACGTGGTTAAAGATAACCTGTTCCCAGTACCACCGCTTTTCCGTATAATTCAAGAACAGTCAAATACTCCCTGGCAGGAGATGTATAAAGTATTCAACATGGGGCATCGATTCGAAATTTATGTTTACCCTGAGTTTGCCGACGATATCATAGCGATTGCCAAGGAGTTTAATGTTGACGCACAAGTTGTAGGATACTGCACCGAGGCTACTTCAAACAAATTAACCATTAAGTCGCCATACGGCGAGTTTCATTACTAACTCAGAAACAGATTTTTTGCTTACCTTTGCGCCAATAAATTTTTGATATGGCAGATAATACAATACTGCGCAAACTAGAAGGAATTAGGCATAAGTTCGAAGAAATCGGCCAGCAGATAACCGACCCTGCAGTTATGGCCGATATGAAAAAGTTTGTTGCACTCAACAAGGAATACAAGCAACTGGAGCCTGTTGTAGAGGCTTACGAGAAATACAAAAACGTTCTTAGCAACATTGAATCATCGCGGCAGATACTGGCCAACGAGAAGGATGAAGAGCTTCGCGAGATGGCCAAATTGGAGATGGAATCGCTTACCCAGGAGCAGGAAAAGCTGGAAGAGGAAATCAAAATACTGCTTCTACCTGCCGATCCGCAAGACTCCAAAAATGCTGTTATGGAAATCCGCGCTGGTACCGGGGGCGATGAGGCTAGCATATTTGCTGGCGACCTTTTCCGCATGTACACCAAGTATTTTGAAAAGAAAGGCTGGAAGTGCGAGGTAACTAGTTTCTCTGAGGGTACCACTGGAGGTTACAAGGAAATTATTATGAACGTTAGCGGTAATGGAGTTTACGGTATGCTGAAGTACGAGTCGGGGGTGCATAGGGTTCAGCGAGTACCTCAAACCGAAACTCAGGGAAGGGTTCATACTTCGGCTGCTACCGTGGCCGTGCTTCCTGAGGCCGATGAGTTTGATATCGAACTAAAAATGGAAGATATCCGCAAGGACACCTTCTGTTCAAGCGGCCCTGGTGGGCAAAGTGTCAATACTACATATTCAGCCATTAGGCTAACCCACATTCCAACTGGCATTGTAGTTCAATGCCAAGATCAAAAATCGCAGATAAAGAATTTTGAAAAGGCCTTGGTTGAGTTGCGAACCCGTCTTTACAACATGGAACACCAAAAGTTCCTCGATGAAATTGCTTCGAAACGTAAAACGATGATATCCACTGGCGATAGGTCGGCCAAAATTCGTACTTACAACTTTCCACAAGGACGGGTGACCGACCACCGTATAAACCTTACCCTTTACAACCTATCAGCCGTTATGGATGGGGAATTGCAGGAAATAATCGACAAGTTGCAACTTGCCGAAAATGCCGAAAGGCTTAAAGCTGCTGCATCCGAAGAATAAATAACTACCGCCAATGACAGCCCAAGAACTATTTGAACAGACTAAAAAGAAACGCAGTTTCCTTTGCGTGGGGCTCGATACCGAACTCACCAAAATCCCAGAGCATTTGCTCACCAAGGAAGACCCAATGTTTGAGTTCAATCGTAAGATTATTGAGGCCACCCACGATTTAGCCATAGCATACAAGTTAAACCTGGCCTTCTACGAGGTTCATGGTGCAGCGGGCTGGAACAGCTTGGTTAAAACCGTTAAGTATCTTAAGACCCATCACCCCGACATGCTTGTGATTGCCGATGCTAAACGCGGTGATATTGCCAATACAGCCCGAATGTATGCAAAAGCATACTTGCATAGTTTGGGTTGCGATGCGGTTACAGTATCACCCTACCTGGGGCAGGATTCGGTTGTCCCCTACTTACAGTACGATGGCAAATGGACCATAGTTCTGGCAATTACCTCAAACGAAAGTTTTGTCGATTTCCAGCTAATGGAAAACAAGCAAACCGGGAACCTGCTTTTTGAAGACGTTGTTCTAAAATCGATGCACTGGGGCAGCGATGCTAACATGATGTTTGTTGTAGGGGCAACACATCCGGAATACTTTGCAGCTGTGCGAAAGCATGCACCTCACCATTTCCTGCTTGTTCCTGGTGTTGGGGAGCAAGGCGGTAGCCTTAAAAAGGTTGCCGAGTATGGCTTGAACGATCGGTGCGGCCTTATAGTTAATTCATCGCGGGGAATTATTTACGCCGATATTTCCGGGAATTTTACCTCTGAGGCCCGTAAGCGTGCACTTAAACTTCAGCAGGAAATGGAACTTCTCCTTAAACAGAACGGATTAATTTAACCCAAACCCGTCAACTGAAAAACCAATTGACGAATCGACTAACAATAAGTCGGGGTTACCTCCGATAGGTCAAAGGTGTGTACATATTTCTTGTGTTTCTATTGACTAATCTCGGTTTAATTTTACCTACTGCCCCATAACCTTTTTACCAAACCACAACCAAAAGTTACGGTGGAACTTTTCACCGGCCTCACCCGAATACATATCGAGGTAGGTTAGCCTCGAAGGCTGATTGGGCAAAAAGCGTAAGAACTCATCGTTGTTGTATAAGAGCGTAGGCTCAGGATGGAATTGCACCCCAATAACATTTGGATATTTTGTATGCCTAATAGCCTCAACCACATTGCCGTCAATGGATGTAGCAATAATTTTTAAATGCCTTCCCAGCCGTTTTACCCCCTGATGATGACTGCTCAATACCCAGGGCTGTTCCTGGCAAATGGATTTTAGAGGTTCATCAAGGATATTAATTTGGTGGAAATTTCCCCAAAGAAGTTTATCGTCTAAAGCATAATTGGCATTGTAATTTCTATGCAAGTTGCTAGTTTGCTGTATAAGCGCATCTTCTACAGTACTAATGCCATATAATTCCAAAGGTATATCCTGAACTAATGTTCCACCAGCAGCAACATTCATGGTTTGCATTCCAAGGCAAATGCCTAGTACAGGCATTAAAGGCTTGGCATCGAGCAAGGGCTGAAATAAAGTATCCTTTAAGCCCCCAATTAAATGAAACATGAACGACACCTCAAAGTAATGGCGAGCCGGATCGGTAATTTGGGTTAAGAGCGATGTTTTATCTCCATAAATTGATGGGGGAATATCGGGGCCACCCGTAAAAACGATACCATCACTAACCTTTGCTAATCGGGTAAAAACAACGGAGCACTCGTTTACCCTATAAATTCCACTTTCGGTTATTGGCTCATGAACAGGCAGCAGTTTAAAATTTGTCAGCTTACTCTTCGTGATATACTCAACCGATTTAGAGTAATCGTATTTTTCGGATGTATGATAAACTCCTATAACTTTTACTACCGAAGGTATAAGCAGTATCTTGTTGTCAATTAAATAGTTAAATGTTTTGATATTGTTTTCAGTAGGATGTAGTAGCACAAGAACTCTATCATTCTTATTAATGTCATCAAGTCCTATTACAATATCGCCAACGTCTTTGCTGCAGGAGTATAGCGTTAGTATTATTGTAGCAGCAACAAGTCTTATTCTGTATCTCCCTTTCATCCGTATAAAGTTTTTATATTATTAATTACTAATATGTTTCTGTCTTTCTTTTAACAATCCTTATTGAACGGATGGCACACCCATAGTTTGTTCATCTGTGTATGTGCAAGCTGCCTTACATGGGTGTTTCATAGTTTATGTTTTATGCTACTAAAACCTGAATATCATACTGAAACACATTGTGTTAGGAATAACTTTAGTATCCTGCTCTATCGATTTCACTGCAATCTGTTGTATTAACTGAAAACTTACATTCATTGCACTTAACCCTAAACCAAACTGGGCACCATAATTCTCCTTTCTAATATTGTCCATATTAAAACTACCGTTGCCAACTTTACCAGCAAATCGCCGGGAGTAGTAACCACCACCAATTAGGTATACGTTAGGGCTTACTAATTGCTGACGTTTCCCACCAAAATACCAAAGGAAGTCAACAGGTACAATCACTTCATGTGTTCTAAAAAATCCATATCGGTGCTCTGTGCCTGTTGTTTGGTAAAGTGCACCAGCCTGTAAATCGATATTCTTACCTAATCCAGCGGTGAAGGATATTCCTGTATTAAATGAGAAACCTTTCTTTGAGTTGTAGAACTCATCCTTGTACTCATGGTATGTATTCCCAAATCCAAACTGATACCCGACAGAAAACCTGCCACTACCCAAAGTTTTTGCAGCAAACCAGGTATCGGGTCTAACGGCATCGGCATTAGAAAGCTGCATGGTTGCATCGGCAACAAAATTTGCAATTCGGGCCATCCCATCGTAATCGAGCTTATCGGCATCATCCTCAGGCCTATGGTAAGGCGACACGGTTGATGTAAAAACATGCACTGCAGGAATACCCAGTTTACCGAAAGGCTGAGTATCGGTTTGCATTTCAATTCTTCGTCCCGATTTTTTTACCTTAATATCGTACTTGGCTGCCAGCTGAGCAAAAAACTCATCGCCATGGTTAAGCGTTTTATTCCCAACCAGATCGACACCACCGTACTTTTGCAGCATTCCTACCATATCGAGGCTAAACATGAACTTAATGCTATCTACAGGTAATATATGTTGGTTTACAAGGTAGGATGATCCGATTAAACCAGCCTCCTCGCCATCGAAGGCAACAATGATAACCGAACGTTTTAAACTTGCTTTGTTCAGAACCAACCAGCGGCCTATCTCTATGACTGAAGCAACACCTGATGCGTTATCGTCGGCGCCATTGTAAACAATTTTTTCGCCGTTAATGATTCTATACGCCAAATGGTCGTAATGTGCACCAATAACAATATACTCATTTTTTAAAACAGGGTCAGCACCCTCAACCCAACCAATTATATTTACCCCTTCAGTCTTGAGCATCATACAGGAGCTGATGAACGAATGCATGTATTTCCCTGCCCAGGGCTTTAAACCAATGGCATAAAACTGCTTTTCGATATACTCAGCTGCCATACGACCACCCTGTGTTCCGAAACCTCGTCCCATAAGCGAATCGGAAGCTAACAGATAAACATGCTTTTTCAGCATCGATGAGTCCACATTTTGAGCTCTTGAAACATTACCATGTAACAGTAAACAAGTCAAGGCCAAAAGCCTGTATTTATTCATGATGATCAATTTTAGGATTATAGCAGTATCATAACTTTAAGTCATGTAATGTTACAAAAAAAATACTATACCCATGTAACATGAATCAATAAATTCAGCCGGGCTATTTTTTATGGAAATGGGTCAGGTTGCACCAGAAAGAGTCGGGATAAAGGGAATATGATGGAGTTAAAGGAAGTTAGAAGGAAAGCGAACTGTTAAACCAAACAAGGATGGAGCATAAAGATTCGGAATGAGCAGGAATTGTACAATGGAAAGGAATTGGAGCGTGTAAAACCGAAATCGGCATCCAGAAATATTTTTAGAGGAGATTGGTCAGCTGGAACAATTTGTTTAAATGTATTTTGCACTTCTATTGACTAACCTCCTCTAAATTATTTCCTATTTGGACACTTGGATTAAATAAAAAGGAGTCAACTATAGTCAACTTTTGGGTCGGGGTGGGGAGACTCGAACTCCCGGCCTCTACGTCCCGAACGTAGCGCGCTAGCCAACTGCGCCACACCCCGCTTGCGCTTGCAAAATTACTACAATTTTACAATCGCCATAATAGTATTGCCCAGTTTTTTGGATTTTTTATAACTTGTGGTACAGAATCCAAAACTTTAAGGAATGGAAGAACGGCTTTTACATTTTATTTGGCGCTATCAATCTTTTAACTTTAACGGGCTATACACTACAAAGGGCGATACTATTGAGGTAATCGATCCCGGATTGTATAATACCGACTCAGGTCCCGATTTTTCCAACGCAAAAGTTCGAATTGGTGATACTATTTGGGTGGGGAACGTTGAAATGCACATCAAATCGTCCGACTGGTTTACCCATAACCATCAAACCGATAACGCTTACAACAATGTAATTCTACACGTAGTTGTTGAGCATGATAGAACCGCAGTAACATCGATCGGAGTAGAAATCCCGACATTAGTCATCCCTTACCCCAACGAACTGGTGTATAACCATGAAAGTTTGATTAGATCGCCCGAATGGATTCCATGCGCCAGTAAAATTGGAGATGTTGACTCATTGCTAATTAACTCAACCCTTGATCGAATGCAGGTTGAAAGGCTTGAAAGCAAGAGTCAACGAGTAGTTGAACTAGTTGGTCAATGCAACGGGAGTTGGGAGGAGGCTTTCTACCGCGATTTATGCCGTTCATTTGGCCTAAAGAGCAACGCACTATCCTTTCAGCTACTGGCTCAAAGCTTACCACAAAAAGTGTTGGCTAAACATAAAAACAGTGAATTTCAACTTGAGGCCCTACTATTCGGTCAATCGGGCCTGCTCGATAAAGCAAAAACCGACAACTACGTTATTTCCTTGAAACATGAGTACAACTATCTGAAAAATAAATTTTCACTTACACCCATAGAGCCAAGCCTTTGGAAGTTTATGAGGCTCAGACCAGCATCGTTCCCAACCATAAGAATTGCCCTTTTGGCAATGCTTGCACACAAATCGTCAGGTCTTTTCTCTCAGCTTATGGAGGTAAAAAACATTGATGATGTAATTAAATTCTTTGCAGTTGAAGCATCGGATTACTGGACTAATCACTATATTTTTGGTGAGGAATCAGTACCTAAGAAAAAACGTTTAGGCAGGGAAACCATAAGGCTGATAACAATAAACACAATTATCCCTTTCATGTATAGCTACGGTCGGAGCAGGGCAAAAGCTGACCTTGAGACCAAAGCGCTAACTATACTCCAACAATTGCCACCCGAGAACAATGCAATTGTCAGAAACTTTGGCGCCCTGGGTATCAAAGCATTATCAGCATTTGACACTCAGGCATTAATTCACCTTAAAACCTTTTACTGCGAAACCCGAAAATGTATTTACTGCCCTATTGGTGTTAGTATTTTACGAAAACAATTATAATTTTAAAGCGTCGTAAAAAATTGCTGAATGGAGCAAAAAGGAGGTAGAACATTAGCGCTTGCAATCACAATTCTCCTAAGTATAATAACCATAGGTACAGTTGGTTATATCCACATTGAAGATTTTACATTCACTGAAGCAATCTACATGACCGTTATTACAATCGGTACAGTAGGATTTAAGGAGGTTCGACCGCTTTCACCAGAAGGAATGTGGTTTACTGTAACACTTATCATTATTAGCATTGGATTCTTTGCCTATGCAGCTACCTTCTTAGCCAAATACTTTTCGGAACACATTCTTTCTCGTTACTCAAATAAGAAGATCATGGAAAAGAAGATTGCAAAAATGCAGAACCATGTTATAGTGGTGGGATACGGACGTAATGGTTCACAGGCTGTTGAGGAACTGCTAACGCATAACATCCCTGTTGTTGTTATTGAGAACAGGCCCAAAGTGATTGAATACATAAAGCAAAACCCCAAAATAGCCTACGTTGAAGGCGATGCCACATCGGATACAGCATTGCTACACGCAGGAGTTGAAAGAGCTAAAGCCCTGATAACGGCACTGGCAAGTGATGCCGATAATCTGTTTGTGGTTATTACGGCAAGGGAAATGAACCCCAAACTTCAAATTATTAGTCGCGCATCGGCGGTGACCAACGATAGGAAGCTCAAGCTGGCTGGAGCCGACAATGTGATATTGCCCGATAAGGTTGGCGGTCAAAAAATGGCAAAACTTGTCATACAGCCCGATATACTTGAATTTGTTGAAAATATCATGCTTAAACGAACAGGAAATATTAGCCTCTACGAAATATCCTGCAAAAAAATTCATAACATTGGGGCAAAAACCATTCAGGAACTAGGGATAAAAGAGAAAACTGGAGTAAACATTGTGGGTGTTCGAAATCCCATTGGCGAATACATACTTAACCCTGAACCAAGCTACTTGATC
The DNA here is from genome assembly GCA_011045955.1 of Bacteroidales bacterium. GTDB lineage: Bacteria > Bacteroidota > Bacteroidia > Bacteroidales > Tenuifilaceae > Tenuifilum. The sequence goes on from DSBV01000027.1 coordinate 20,141, forward strand.
ACGCACAATACCATGCTTTTTGTGTTGGGTACCAGTAATCAAGTGCAAATATTAAAGGATTTAATCTCCTAAACCTCACAGAAAATGAGAATTCTTATTACCGGAGCAAATGGCCTTGTAGGGAAAAACATAGCAAAAGTTTTAATTGCCACTAACCAGGTTGAAGTTTTTGCCACATCGCTTAAAAAGTTTCAACTCGAGGGGGCAACCACTTTTACATCGAACCTGTTGAATGCTGACATAAACCACATGGTTGATGATATTAGACCCGAAACAGTAGTTCACTGCGCTGCCCTTTCAAGCCCCGATGCCTGTGAGGTTGACAGGTATGCCTGCCACAGGATGAATGTGGGACTCACCAAGCGCATTGTATCGGCCTGTGTGAATTATAATGTACACCTGGTTTTCCTCTCAACCGATTTTATTTTTGACGGTGCCAAAGACAACTACACGGAGTTGGATATGCCCAACCCTGTAAATTACTATGGCGAATCGAAAGTTGAAGCCGAAAAGCTAATTCAGGCCTCTGGTGTAGTCAATACAATTGTAAGAACCTCGTTGGTTTACGGGGTTGAGACCAAACTTTCGCGCCCAAATATTTTAACTCGGGTAATCGATAACCTTCGCAAAAACAAGCAGTACAAAGTACCTAGCGATCAAATTCGCACCCCAACCTATGCTCCGGATTTAGCTTCTGCCATCTCCCAGATCTGTTTGAACAGGGTTACAGGCATTTATAATATTTCTGGAGACCGAATAATTTCAGTTGCCGATTTTGCCATACTTGCTGCAAAAGCCTTTAACCTGAACCACGAATTGCTATTGCCAGTAAATTCAAATGACTTAGCCGAGGCTGCTCCACGACCCAAAACCACCCCGTTAGATATAAGCAAGGCAAAAAACGATTTAAACTTCACACCTACTCCCATTGAAATGGCACTGGAAAAAATTAAAATCGCGCTAAATAGTTAAAATATACTATAAACAATCTATAATGCTGTATATCATTATTTTAAGCAGTTATAAACTAATGGCTGTGCTAAAAAAAAGTATCAATTGTAACGATATTGAAAAAAAGGGTTTATCTTTGCACTTCAAATTAAGTAGTAAATCTACCCACTAATTATCAGCGTTATGAACTATTTGACGGCCGAAAAAAAACAAGAGATTTTTGAGAAGTACGGGAAGTCCAATACCGATACTGGCTCACCTGAGAGCCAAATCGCGTTATTCTCCTACCGTATCAACCATTTAACTGAGCACCTAAAGGTTCACCGCAAGGATTATGGTACCCAGCGCGCTCTGTTAAAGTTGGTGGGTAAGCGCAGGAGGCTTTTGGATTACTTAAAAGAAAACGATATTGAAAGATATCGAACAATAGTTAAGGAACTAAATCTCAGAAAGTAAGAAATCAAAAAAGGCAATTTCTAAAATTGCCTTTTTTTAATCGTTACCACAACCTCCAGAGGATATGAATCCTTTGGGGTTTAATTGTTTAAACACAGGCACTATTATATTGTTGATTTTATCTATATAAATTTAAATTATGCAGAAAGTTGTAAAAAAGACAATCGATTTGGGCGATGGCCGAACCATTACCATTGAAACTGGTAAACTGGCCAAGCAAGCTCACGGATCGGTTGTACTAACAATGGGTAAAACCATGCTTCTCGCTACAGTTGTAAGCGCTCAGGAAGCAAAAGAAGACGTTGATTTTATGCCACTAAGCGTGGAGTACAAGGAGAAGTTTGCCGCAAGCGGTCGTTTCCCAGGAGGTTTTTTAAAACGCGAATCGAAACCATCGGATTATGAAATACTTGTTGCCCGCTTGGTTGACCGCGCCTTACGTCCACTATTCCCCGAAGATTACCATGCCGAAACCTTTGTAACCATTAACCTCATTTCCGCTGAAAAGGAAATCATGCCCGACGCCCTTGCTGGGTTAACAGCCTCAGCTGCACTGGCCGTTTCCGATGTTCCCTTCCACGGTCCTATCTCAGAGGTAAGGGTTGCTCGCATTAACGGCAAGTTAAAAATCAATCCCACATTCAAGGAAGTTGAAGAGGCCGATATCGATATGATTGTTGGAGCCACCTACGATAATATCCTGATGGTTGAAGGCGAACTGAAAGAGGTGTCGGAAGCCGATATGCTGGAAGCAATTAAGTTTGCTCATGAGGCCATTAAACCCCAGTGCTTGGCTCAAATAGAATTCGCCAAGGAACTCGGCGTTGTTAAACGCACCTACTGCCACGAAATCAACGACGAGGAGCTCAAGGCAAAGGTTCACGAGTTTTGCTACGACAAGGTTTACCAGGTAGCCAAATCGATGCTACCCAAACAAGAACGCACGGCAGCATTCGAAGCCATTAAACAAGCCTTTATTGAAACCATTCCGGAAGAGGAGCGCGAGGCAAAGCAGTCCATGGTAAACCGGTACTACCATGCAGTAGAAAAGGAGGCCATGCGCAACATGATTCTTAACGAGGGTGTTCGCCTCGACGGGCGCAAAACCCACGAAATACGCCCAATCTGGTGCGAGGTTGATTACCTGCCCATGGCACATGGTTCAGCTATTTTCACCCGTGGCGAAACACAATCGCTCACCACGGTAACCCTCGGTACCAAGCTCGACGAAAAAATTATCGATGAGGTGCTGATGCAGGGAACTGAGAAGTTTACCCTGCACTACAATTTCCCTCCTTTCTCTACAGGCGATGCCAGACCTTCAAGAGGTGTTAGCCGCAGGGAGATTGGTCATGGCAACCTTGCCCACAGGGCATTAAAGAATATGATTCCCGAAGCCCCTGAAAATCCTTACGCAATCCGTGTTGTAAGTGACATACTTGAATCGAATGGTTCATCGTCAATGGCCACTGTTTGCGCAGGCACCCTGGCGCTGATGGATGCAGGAGTTCAGATCAAAAAACCCGTATCGGGCATAGCCATGGGGCTTATCACCGAAAAGGGTTCGGATAGGTATGCCGTACTCTCCGACATCCTTGGCGATGAAGACCACTTAGGCGACATGGACTTTAAGGTTGCCGGAACCCGCGATGGCATTACCGCCACGCAAATGGACATAAAGGTTGATGGCCTATCGTACGAGGTGCTTGCTAAAGCACTAAAACAAGCCCACGAGGGACGTATGTACATCCTGAACATCATGATGCAGACCATTTCTGAACCCCGTCCCGACTTTAAACCCCATGCACCTCGCATTGAGCAGTTCAACATACCTCGAGAGACAATTGGTGCTGTTATAGGCCCCGGCGGTAAAGTAATTCAGGAAATTCAGAGCGAGACAGAAACCACCATCACCATCGAAGAGATTAACGACCATGGTGTAGTAAGTGTATTTGCTGAAAGTGCCGAAAGCCGCGATGCTGCCGTAAAATGGATTAAAGGAATTGTTGCTGTTCCCGAGGTAGGCGAAATTTACAAGGGTAAGGTCAAATCAATTATGCCCTTTGGCGCTTTTATTGAGATACTTCCAGGCAAAGATGGGTTACTTCATATCTCAGAGATTGAATGGCACAGGCTGGAAAAAGTTGAAGAGGTGCTCAAGGAAGGCGATTGGGTTGAAGTTAAACTTATCGAAATTGATAAGAAAACCGGAAAACTTAAACTTTCACGCAAGGTACTAATGCCAAAACCAGAGAAAAACAAATAGTAAAAAAGCAGGGGCACCTCTGCTTTTTTTATTTACCACCAAAAAACAACGGTTTTTTTTAAGACTTAGTGCAAAGTTTGTATTATTTTATTGTATTTTTGTTTGTACATCACTACAAAAATTTGAAAGCGATGAAAAAGTCAGTCATAACACTGCTGTTAGTTACACCACTAATGATCACTATGTCGTGTAATATATCAAAAGTAAAATATCCTAAAACCAAAAAGGTAGATGTGGTTGATGAATATTTCGGAGTGAAGGTTGCCGATCCCTATCGCTGGCTTGAAGATGATAAATCGCCTGAGGTTGCTGAATGGGTAAAACAGCAAAATGAGATCACTTTCAACTACCTTAACGCTATACCTTTCCGCAGCAAAATAAAAGAAAGGTTAACCACCATTTGGAACCATACCTCAATGGGAACCCCATTTAAAGCGGGAGGCAGGTATTTCTTTTTCAAGAAGGATGGCCTTCAGAACCAAAGCGTTCTTTACATGATGGAAAATCTTGAGGCTGAGCCTAAAGTAATTCTTGATCCAAACACCTTTAGCGAGGATGGAACCGTATCGCTATCAAAAGTTAGCGTATCGCGCGATGGCAAGTACCTTGCTTATTCCATTAACGATGGCGGGTCGGACTGGCAAAAGATAAAAGTGATTAAACTGCCCAGCGGAGAGCAACTTCCTGACGAAATCAACTGGGTAAAGTTCTCATCCATTGCTTGGTTAAACGATGGCTTCTTCTATAGCCGTTACGATAAACCCAATGAGGGCTCGGAATTATCCAACATCAACCAAAACCATAAAGTTTTTTATCACAAGGTAGGAACGCCGGTTGAAACCGATAAGTTGATATTCTCAAACAGCGAGTATCCATTGCGCAACTACTCCGCCCAAACCACCGAGGACGAAAAATATCTCATTATTTATGAATCGGAATCAACCTATGGGAATTCCATATACGTGAAGAACCTAAAAGATCCCAAGGCGAATTTATCGAAAATAACCACCGGCTTTGAGTTTGAGTACAGCGTACTCGACCATGTTGATGATTATCTTATAGTTTTAACCAACTACAAGGCTCCCAAGTACAAACTGGTAAAAATCAATGTTAACAGCATGGATATTGGCAACTGGCGCGACATTCTACCTGAACGCAAGGATGTTCTCAAGGGATGCGCCCTTATCAATAAAAAGATTATAGCCAATTACATTATTGATGCTAAGAGCCAGGCAGAGGTTTATAACCTAGACGGGAGCAAGATTGCTGATATTGAACTCCCAACCCTAGGTACAATATCAGGAATAAGTGGCAACATAAATGACTCAATTGCCTTTTATTCATTCTCATCGTTTACAGTTCCTCCAACCGTTGTAAAATACAACGTAAATAGCAATACCTCCACCCAATTCTTTAGCCCTAACATCGACTTTAGGTTTGATGATTACGAAACCAAGCAGGTGTTCTACACCAGCAAAGATGGTACACTTGTCCCCATGTTCATTGTTCATAAAAAAGGACTTAAACTCGATGGCAACAACCCCACCCTTCTTTACGGTTATGGTGGATTTAACATTAGCCTTCTGCCCTACTTCAGCACATCGCGACTATTCTGGCTTGAGCAAGGTGGCATATTTGCCATGGCAAACCTAAGGGGTGGCGGTGAGTACGGCGAGAACTGGTATCGCGCGGGCACAAAGCTGAACAAGCAAAACGTATTCGACGACTTTATTGCAGCCGCCGAGTACTTGATCAAAGAAAAGTACACCTCACCCAAAAAGCTTGCCATCCAGGGTGGATCGAACGGCGGCCTACTCGTTGGTGCAGTAACCAACCAACGCCCCGATTTATTCAAGGTTGCCATACCTCAGGTTGGCGTTATGGATATGCTAAGGTACCATAACTTTACTATAGGTTGGGCATGGGCTAACGATTACGGCACCAGCAACGACTCCATCCAGTTCCTAAACCTTTACAGCTATTCCCCACTCCATAATATCAAACCCAAAACCAATTACCCGGCTATACTTGTAACCACTGCCGACCACGACGACAGGGTTGTGCCAGCTCATTCATTCAAGTACATTGCTACCATGCAAGAGAAAAACCCTAACCCTAAAAATCCGGCTCTTATACGAATTCAAACCCGTGCCGGACACGGAGCAGGTATGCCTACCTCTATGGTTATTGATGAATATGCCGATATTTACGCATTCATCATGTATAACATGGGAATGCAATACTAGATTTGTGTTAAAATTATGAAAGGGTTGGGGTACAAAACTCCAACCCCTTTTGTTTTTTATACACCAAAAATATAACTTAGCCAGAAATTAATGCCTTTGTCAAACTATGCATTACCTTGTAATTGAAGGGAATATTGGTGCAGGCAAAACAACCCTTGCCACCATGTTGGCTAAAGAACTTAACGCCAAGTTAATCCTGGAACAATTTGCCGATAACCCCTTTCTACCCAAATTCTACAAAAACCCTGAACGTTATAGCTTCCCCCTTGAACTCTCCTTCCTGGCAGAGCGATACTCCCAGCTCAACAACGAGTTACGTTCAGCTTCCCTTTTCCACTCACTAACCGTTGCCGATTACTACTTCATGAAATCGCTTATTTTTGCACAGAACACACTAAACGGCGACGAACTTCAGCTTTACAAACAACTCTTCTCAATTATATACAACATTCTTCCCAAGCCCGACCTGTACGTGTATCTCCACTTGCCCACCGACCGCTTATTAAAAAACATTCAAAAAAGAGGAAGGGATTACGAACAATCCATAACCGTTGAATACCTTAACGGAATTACCGAAGGATATTTTGATTTTTTCAAGCAACATCCAGAATACACATTTTTGGTAATTGACACTTCAAAGATTGATTTCGTGGCAAACCACCAGGACTTTCTTAAAATCAAATCGGCGATTTTTAACCAACATTACAAAAAAGGTGTTAACTTGGTCTCGTTGTAAAACAAATGTTTATTTTTGCTTCATCAATTTGATAAATTGGAATTTAAGTAGTATGTTTGCATTTACTAATGAGTGCTTACGATTAAGCAGAATTAATAACTAACCAACTTTTATATGAAAATGAAAGGTTTAAAACTATCGATTATTGCCTTAGCCGGTCTGCTATTGGCTGGCTGTGGTGGGGTTGAAAAAATGAAAGAGTTGCCAGATGGTTTCACTCTTAAAGTAACCCCGAATCCCGTAGAAGTACATGCTAACAAAGTTAAGGCTACTTTTGAAGGTACAATTCCCCCAAAGTACTTCAACAAGAAAGCCATTGTTGAAATCACACCTGTTGTGGTTTATAAGAGTGGTGAGTTAGCTCTTCCCTCAAAGGTTCTACAAGGCGAAAATGTTCAAGCCAACAACCAAGTTATTAACTACGAAGCTGGTGGTAGCTGGAAACATGAGGTGGAGTTTGATTACAAGGATGAAATGTTCAGCTCCGAAATTGAGCTCCGTTTTGAGATTACCTACAAGGACAAGAAGGTTCCTTTTGACGCTCCCCAAAAGGTTGGTATTGGCACAATGGCTACCTACAAGCTGGTTGACATTGATGTTAAGCCAGTAATGCTAAACGACAAGTTTGTACGCATAACTCCTGAGGAAAAGGAAGCACAAATCAACTTCGTAATCGAAAGGGCTGACATCCGCAAGTCGGAACTCACCAAGGATGAAATAAAGATGTTTAACGATTTCCTATTTGCTGCTGCTCAGGCTAAGAATAAGGAAATCAAAGAGTTGAAGATTGCCGCTTATGCATCACCCGACGGCCCTGAAAAACTAAATGAAAAGCTTTCACAGGATCGTGGTAAGAACACCGATAAGTACCTTGCTAACGTATTCAAGAAAGCCAATGTAAAAGGCTTAACCCCCACTGTTGAATTTACAGCTGAAGACTGGGAAGGATTCCAAAAAGCTGTTGAGGCTTCCGATATCGAAGATAAGGAACTTATTCTTCGCGTTCTTTCAATGTACTCCGACCCTGTAGTACGCGAGAAGGAAATAAAGAACCTATCAAAGGTTTACAAGGTATTAGCTGAAAAGATTCTCCCACAGCTTCGTCGGTCAACAATGATTGCCAAGGTTGATGTAATTGGCTACTCCGACGATACCTTAAAATACATGGTTGAAAACAACGCTTACGACAGCCTGAACGTTGAAGAGATGCTATACGCTGCTACTCTTGTAAACGATGTTAACAAGAAGATTGAAGTTTACATGAAAGTTGGCGAAATGTTTAACTGCGCTCGCGGTTACAACAATGCTGCATACTACCACATTCTGAACAAGGATGCTGCAGCAGCCAAAGCTGCCTTGGATAAGATTCCTGCCGACCAAAAGATTGCTGGCGTTACAAACAATCGCGGTTGCGTAGCCATGCTAGAAGGCAACTTTGATGAGGCTGAAAAACTATTTGCCGATGCCACTGATGCTGGTAGCGCTGTTAAGTACAACCTAGGTATTATTGCAATTCTTAAAGGACAATACCCTGCAGCTGCTGAATACCTTGCCGGTAGCGATTCATTCAACCAGGGACTTGCTCTTCTTCTAGCAGGAAAGGTTGATGCCGCCAAGAACACCTTCAACAAGGTAGAAACAGCTAAGGGCTACTATGGCCGTGCAATTATTGGCGCTCGTCTTGCTGAAGAAGCAACTGTACTCGATAACCTACGCACTGCTTTTGGTAAGGATGCCTCATTAAAAGACCGTGCTAAGGAAGATGTTGAATTCCGCACCTTCTTCCAGAACGAAGCTTTTAAGGCATTATTTTAAGATAATCGAATTCCTATGAAACGGGGCTGCAAATGCAGCCCCGTTTTTTTGTCATTGCATATTAAAAAGCAGATGGCCAACAAAAAGATATTAAAAGGGGGCCATTACTTTAACAAAAAAATCCCAGAGCACAATACCCACTGACACCGAAATGTTAAAGGAGTGCTTGGTTCCAAGCTGAGGAATCTCAATGCAAACATCTGAAATATCCACTACATCCTGTCCAACACCTTTAACTTCGTTTCCAAATACCAATGCATACTTCCATCCTTTTTCCGGATAAAACTGGTTAAGTAAAACCGATTGCTCCACCTGCTCAGCTGAAATAATCAAATATCCCGATTGCTTTAACCCTTCAACTGCTCTTATTGTACTTTCAACGTACTCCCATTCAACCGATTTCTCAGCACCTAGTGCTGATCGATGTATCTCAGGGTGCGGTGGAGTGCCGGTTATACCACATAGGAATATTTTTTCAACCAAAAAAGCATCGGAAGTTCTGAAAACTGAACCTACATTGTTTAAACTCCTAACGTTATCGAGAATTATTGCAACTGGCAATTTTTCAGAGGTTTTGAATTCATCAATCGATTTTCGTCCCAGCTCTTCGTTTAACAACTTCCTGTTTTTAACCATATCCTAAAAATTTTAACAAATTTAGTTAAACCTTTTTTTGTAACTTAGATGCATAAAAAAATGATGTTCTTCTATGAATCTACATGAGTATCAATCGAAAGAAATACTAAGGCAAGCAGGTGTTCCAGTGCCAGTAGGTTTAGTAGCCTTTACAAAAGATGAAGCAGTAAGGGCAGCCCAGGAGGTAATGAAACTCACCAGAACCGACACTATAGCGGTTAAAGCTCAAGTTCATGCTGGTGGCCGTGGCAAAGGTGGTGGTGTTAAAATCGCAAAGTCCATTGATGAGGTGTCAACCTACGCCTCCAACATTTTGGGTATGAATCTGGTTACCCATCAAACAGGCCCTCAAGGCAAACTTGTACGAAAAGTGCTTATTGAGCAAGGTATTTATCAACCGGGACCCTCGGAAATCAAGGAGTACTACATGAGTATCCTGTTAAACCGGGCATCCGGTCGGCATATGGTAATATACTCTCCCCAGGGAGGAATGGACATTGAAGCTGTTGCTGCTCAAACCCCTGAACTAATCTTCAAAGAAGAAATTCACCCCGTTGGGCTTCAGGCCTTTCAGGCTCGTAAAATAGCTTTTAACCTTGGTTTATCAGGCAAAGCCTACCAGCAAATGGTTAAGTTTGTTATGTCGCTCTACGAAGCCTATACCAAAAACGACCTTTCGCTGCTTGAAATAAACCCTGTTGTAAAAACATCGAACGACGACATTTTGGCCGCTGACGCCAAGTGTAGCATTGATGATAATGCTATTTTCCGTCATCCCGATTTAGCTGAATACCGCGATATTTACGAGGAGGACCCTGCTGAGGTTGAGGCAGGCGAGCATAACCTTAACTTTGTTAAGCTCGATGGTAATGTTGGCTGTATGGTTAATGGTGCCGGCTTGGCCATGGCTACCATGGATATCATTAAACTCTCGGGAGGCGATCCGGCCAACTTCCTTGATGTAGGTGGCGGAGCAAATGCAAAAACCGTAGCAGCAGGTTTCAGGATAATACTGAAAGATCCTAACGTTAAAGTTATACTTATCAACATTTTTGGAGGTATTGTGCGTTGCGACCGCGTAGCACAGGGAGTAGTTGACGCTTACAAGGAGATAGGGGATATACCTGTTCCGGTTATAGTTCGTTTACAAGGAACCAATGCCCTTGAGGGTAAAAAGCTGATCGACGAATCCGGATTAAAGGTTTACAGCGCCATTACATTGCAGGAGGCGGCTAATTTGGTAAAGCAAATGGTAAACTAACAAAAAAAGAGGCTTAGCCCCTTTTTTTGTTACTTCTTGGTTGAACAGGTATTAATTCCGAACAGAGAGTAAATCCCACATGTTCCTGTTAGTGCCGTTGCCAAAGGTACTATTGCTAGTAATCCCCACCAACTTTGGTAGTATATTCCTACCCCAGCTATAACTAAAGCAATCAGAATTCTAAACACCTTATCAATTTTGCCAACATTTTTTCCATTGTTTCAAAGTTTAATGATTGCTTTTCTAGAAACAAATCGCAATGGAAAATGTTTACTACCACTTTATTGGTTTGCGACGGAAAGGCATAGTCATACATCGCGCACCTCCTCCACCGCGGGGTAGTTCACTACCATCGAGAGCAACAACATATTTTTGGTAGGAGTTCAAATCAACCTTACCAACCACAATATCCTTTGCTCTAAGAATTTCAAATCCGTTTTTATTCATCTCCTCGAGCGTATTGATATTTCGACCATAGCCAATCACCCTACCGGGGCCAATGGCGACAAAATTTACTCCGCTGTGCCACTGTTCACGCTCCTGTATCCAACGATCCTTTGTACCACCACAAACTATTGGTTTTAAATCGATACCAAGGCTTTTGAGAGCGACCAGAAGGTTATCAACCGTTTTTATCTCCTTAATCTTACCTTTATCGATTGTGATGTGAACGGTTTGGTAACGGTTGGGCTGCAGAATTATTGGTTCGTAAACCATGCACTTATCAAAGTCGAGCATGGTGAAAACCATATCGAGGTGAATGAACGACTCGGGCTTATAGGGCAATTCCTGAACCAATATATGTCGCTTCCTTTTATCGTCGCGTGCCATAAACCGCGATAGAATAAAGTCGATACCATGGGTATTGGTTCTAATTCCGTTGCCAATCAACAGTATATCGTCGCGAACCACCAGAACATCGCCGCCCTCAATGGTAACATCGCCAAGATTATTGAAAGTGGTTGGGTTTATGGTTTGGGTATTAAATACCCCGGAGCGGGAAAAGATTGTTTCCATGATAATACTTTCCCTATCTCTTATGGCATTTGCCATTTTGCCAATTAGCACATCCTCACCAATAGCTATTGAAGCATCCCGAGTAAAATAGAAATTGTAAAGCGGGCGCAACGCAAACCTCTCCTTGCTTAAAAAGTTAGTAAGTGTATTGCGAACCAGAGGAACGCCCTCAATAAGCATCCGGGCGAGTTGCTTTGCATCAATGTCGATAAGGTAGTCGAACAATGCCATGGCATTCTCGTAACGGCAAATTTTTTCAAGGAGGTACTCCCTATCCTCTTCGTTTTCGAGTACTTTTTCAAGCAAATCGACCACCTCATATGTTTTTGCTACCTTTGAGAGTACACCACTGAGCTGCGAGTACTCCTTATGCGCAACGTTAAGGTTAAGAATATCGCTATATAGTGCACGTTGTGCATTTTCGGGTGTCATATTTTCCACCTCGGCCCCCGGGGTGTGCAGTATTACACCCTCAAGCTCGCCAATTTCGGAATTGAGATAAACATTTACCCTCTCCATAGTAATTATAAATCAAATTTATGGCAAAGTTAATTGTTTGCGCGGGAAAGCTAAATGTGTTAAGAAACATACAAAAATACCTTAAGGTTATGTTTTGACAAAAATGGGCGAACCATTTGAGGGAGGTTCAAAATTATTGGGCTTAAACCCAAATTCGTCAATTAAATAAACCAATTGACGAATCTACTAACAAAATCTATTCATTCCGAAAGTTCGGAATGAAAGATCTTGGTAAGTCGGGGTTACCTCCGATAAGTCAATAGAAACAAGGTATTTATTTTTTTTTTGCGTTTCTATTAACTAATCTCGGTTAAAACAAAAAGTGCCCCGGAGGGTCCAATGCACTTTTCAGTATTAAAAGAAAAAAGTGCATTTACAAGTAATCCTCAATAGGCGCACAGGTACAAACAAGATTTCGGTCACCATAACCGGCATCTATTTTGCTTACATAGGGCCAGAATTTATTCTGCATAACCCAGGGTAGTGGGTAGGCAGCATGTTGGCGGGAATATGCATGCTTCCATTCATCGACAGTAACCTCGGGAGCGGTATGGGGAGCATTGGCAATCAGGTTATCGGATTTATCAGCTTTGCCGTTCTTGATGTCTTCAAGCTCTCCCTTAATGGCAATCATCATTTCCACAAACCTATCGAGTTCCTGCTTTGACTCACTCTCGGTAGGTTCAACCATTAGGCTCTCGTGAACTGGGAATGAAACGGTAGGCGCGTGGTATCCGTAATCCATCATGCGGCGGCCAACATCGCTGGTATCTACACCATAGGTTAACTTAAAGTGGCGGCAATCAAGAATCATCTCATGGGCAACCCTACCGGCTTCACCGGTGTAAAGAATCTTATAGTGATCCTTTAACCTGGCAGCTAAGTAGTTAGCATTAATAATTGCCATCTTTGTTGCCTGAGTTAACCCATCGGTACCTAACATTAGAATGTAAGCATATGAAATTACTATTATGCTTGCACTACCCCATGGTGCTGCAGCAACGGCTGTTATTGCCTTTTCGCCTCCAGTTTTAACAACGGAATGCGAAGGCAGGAATGGAGCCAAATGTTTTGCTACTGCTATTGGGCCTACTCCTGGACCACCACCACCGTGTGGTATTGCAAATGTTTTGTGAAGGTTAAGATGACAAACATCGGCACCAATTTCACCTGGGCTGGTTAAGCCTACCTGAGCGTTCATGTTTGCGCCATCCATGTAAACCAATCCACCATTCTGGTGAATAATATCAATCATTTCCTTGATTTGGCTCTCAAACACTCCGTGGGTTGACGGATAGGTAACCATGAATGCAGCAAGATTATCTTTATTCTGCTCAGCCTTGGCACGTAAGTCATCAACGCTGATATTTCCATTTTCATCGCAAGCAACAACCACCACCTGCATACCAGCCATAGCAGCGCTTGCGGGGTTAGTGCCATGTGCCGACGAAGGAATCAGCACAACATTTCTGTGCCCTTCGCCACGATTAATGTGGTACTGGCGAATAACCAATAACCCCGTATACTCTCCAGCAGCACCTGAATTTGGCTGCAAGGTTACAGCATGGAAACCGGTAATTTCAGCCAGGTATTGTTCCAGTTCACGAATGACCTGCATGTAGCCCTCGGCCTGGTCAGCAGGCACAAACGGATGCAGGCTATTCCATACGGGCCAACTTAGAGGCAGCATGGTTGTCGCTGGGTTTAGTTTCATGGTACAACTTCCAAGCGAAATCATGCTATGGTTTAGGGCAATATCGCGACGCTCAAGTTTCTTGATGTAGCGCATCATTTCGGTTTCGGAATGGAAGCTATTGAAAACCTTATCGGTTAAGTAAACTGATTTACGACGTAGGTTTTCGGGAATGGCTAGGGATTCTTTTATCTCCGAAATGGCATTAAACTTTTTCCCGGCAGCCTCAGCAAAAACGGAAAGTAGGTTGTTAACATCATTGACCGATGTGGTTTCATCGAAACTGATACCAATTGTGCCATTCTGTTTATAGTTCAAGTTGATTTTGCGATTCAGGGCGCGTTTACGAATATCATCGATGGTTACATCTGATGGCAGTTCTACCTCAAGGGTGTCAAAGATGTTCTTTACGTTTTGCTTGTAACCCAAACCAACTAGTTCGTTGGCAACCTGAACAGCTGTGCTATGGACATACGAGGCAATTCGGCGTATTCCTTCGGGACCATGGTAAACGGCATACATGCCCGCCATGGTAGCCAGCAGAGCTTGAGCTGTGCAAATATTTGAGGTTGCACGCTCACGTTTGATGTGCTGCTCACGGGTTTGAAGAGCCATACGTAATGCTTTGTTGCCATGCCTATCAATTGAAACTCCAATGATTCGGCCTGGCATGCTACGCTTGAACTCATCCTTGCAGGCAAAGTATGCGGCATGGGGGCCACCAAATCCCATGGGAATCCCAAAACGTTGAGTTGATCCACAGGCAATATCGGCACCCCACTCGCCCGGGGGTGTAATTAGGGCCAAGCTTAAAATATCGGCTATGGCGGTAACCAATGCACCAGCCTCATGAGCTTTTGCTGCAAAAGTGGTATAGTCGCGTATGTTTCCTTTGGCCGATGGGTACTGAACTATGACGCCAAATTCCAGTCCGGTAAAGCTGTACTCGCTGTAGCAGCCAGTAACAACCTCAACACCAAGAGGATTTGAACGCGTTTTAATTACATCGAGGGTTTGAGGGAAAATATCCTGATCAACAAAAAGTACATTCTTGCCAGCCTTAACTGCCTCGCGTGAGCGGAGGTTGAGCATCATAAACATTGCCTCAGCCGCAGCGGTTGACTCATCGAGCAGCGAAGCATTAGCAATCTGCATCCCGGTAAGCTCAACCACCATGGTTTGGAAATTGAGCAAAGCCTCAAGCCTTCCCTGGCTAATCTCGGCCTGGTAAGGAGTGTACGAGGTGTACCAACCGGGATTTTCAAATATGTTACGTAAAATAACCGAAGGGGTAAAGGTTCCATAGTAACCCATTCCAATAAAACTTTTGTAGAGTTTATTCTTGGAGGCAACCTTATGCATATGGGTCAGGAACTCATACTCCGACATGGGAGCAGGTAGGTTAAGAGGTTTTTTAAGTCTGATATTAGCTGGAATGGTTTGGTTGATTAGCTCATCAACCGACGAAACGCCAATTACTTTTAGCATCTCATCCACTTCATGGTCGCGTGGACCATTATGACGTGACACAAATTTATTGGTATGCATGGTTTAGTATTTTAATAAATGATTATCAGCAAAATTATGAATTTGGGTTATTGTTTATAGTTAAACAAAATTTTTTTGTTTATGTTTTTTAACACCAACTATAAGAACGGGTTCGATGCTTTTTCAACACCTATGGTTGTGCTATTACCATGACCAGGGTAAACAATTACATCGTCAGGTAAAACCAAAAGCTGCTCCCTGATGCTCTTTATAAGAGTATCGTAATTACCTCCGGTTAAATCGGTTCGACCAATAGATAGGTTAAACAGCGTGTCGCCAGTAATCAAAAACTTTTCGTTTTCGGCATAAAGGCACACACCACCTTTTGAGTGCCCCGGGGTGTGTATTACCCTCAGTTGGCTGCCATTAAGTTCAATTACATCGTTGTGGTTAATAGTTTCATCTATGGTTGGTACTGTATCGAGATACAAACCAAACATCATGGCATGGCTGGGAGCCATTTGTAGCAGTGGGAAATCGTCGATATGGGCGTAAGCCTTCACTCCAAAGCGATCTTTAAGGGCTGTAATGCCCAAAATATGGTCGATATGGCAATGGGTATTCACCAAGCGTACGACGGTAAGATTTTGGCTCTGAACAAAATGGATGAGTTCTTGCACCTCGTTATCGTTTGAGCAACCCGCATCAACCACAACGGCTTGGCCTTGGGGTTGGTAAAGAACATAGGTGTTTTCTTGGAATGGGTTGAAAACAAATTGTTTGACTGCAATCATTTGGAATACTATTTTGTTTTACCTTTTAACAACGGAACAAATATAAAGTTTCCGTGAGCCGATTCTTTTATGGTTCCATCATCTAATTTCTCAATTAGCATCATGGTCTGGCCATGTTCGTTTCCTACGGGAATTACCATTCGCCCTCCAGGTGCGAGCTGATCGATAAGAGCCTGTGGGATTTCACTAGCACCAGCAGTAACAATAAGTCGGTCGAAAGGACTAAATGGGGGTAGCCCTAGGTAGCCATCGCCGTAATGGCAACTTGGGCGATAGCCCATCTCCTCGAGCAGCGCCTTTGCCGATAAAAAAAGTTCACGGTGGCGTTCAATGGTATAAAGCCTTGCTCCCATTTCCATAAGAATGGCGGCCTGATACCCCGAGCCAGTTCCAACCTCCAAAACCTTTTGCATGGGACAAACCTGCAGCAACTGCGTTTGAAAGGCTACAGTATAGGGCTGGGAAATGGTTTGCCCGGAGCCAATTGGAAATGCCTGATCCTTGTAGGCAAAACTCAAAAAACCACTATCCATGAAAAAATGACGAGGCACCTTTAGCATTGCCTCGAGTACTCGCTTATCGCTTATCCCCTTAGCGGCAACTTCCTCCACTAACTTGCGGCGCAAACCTTTGTGACGGATACTATCGTCCTGAAGCATATTTTACTTTTTAATATTATTCAAATGGCAAGCAAATTTAGTTTTTATACAGCATAAAACTCCATCTGTTACTAAATGGTTAATAAATTATGAGGGGTTTGCTTCCGAAATGATTACAGAACAATGTATTATTGCAAAACATTTGCTTTTAACTATGACAACCTGCCTTGTAACCGACAGCAATAAAATAATTCCATATCAGGAAGAAAAATTTTTCAATAACACCATTGATGCCAACAACCAGCTGATTGATGAAATTTTGCTTGGCATATGTAAAAGTAGCACACAAATAGCAAAACTGTTTAACTACCCTGAACTGCTGGTAGTTGACACAAGCCCAAAAACCGCGTACACCATAATTGCCAACGCACTCCGAGCTGGCATAAACGTATTAACACCATCGCTGCTCCATTTCAGCAGCGAAAAAATTCATGAGCTTATTACCATAGCCCAAGAGATTGGGGTTGAACTTGGATTTTTACCAAAATATAGCCTTGAGTTTCCATCAATCCATTCGCCTATCATAATTGAAAGCATAAGGGAATCAATCAGCCAGGCCTTAACTGAGATTCAGTTGCAACAAATTACAACAGACTTAATATTGCTTTTATCACCAATAAAATCAGAAATCCGCAAGGTTAGGGTTTACTGGTTGCCATTATACAGCCAACCGATATCGACCCTGAAGTTGATAGTTGATTTTAACGACAACACATTAATTACCTATCAAATTAAAAACAAGAAAGAAACAAGCATGCTAAAGGTTGTGCTAACCACCGAGGAGTATGATAAAACATTCAATATCTTTGAAACTCAAATCAAGCCAGAGTCAACAAAAGAAACTGTTATGCAAAACGTGGATTACTTTATTAACCAAAGGAGGATGATTTACCCAGCGGCTATGGCTTTAAAATCGAAGCAAATCATCGAAACAATCCTGAAAAAGATTTACAGTTAGCAATATTTTAAGTTTTTCATTGTTATATAGAAAAAGTTGCGGCTTTGAACGAAAAAAAACAGGCATCCCGGTATTTGCTTTTCGATATAGTTGGTAGCGCCCTGGCATGGACGTTATTCAACCTTTACCGTAAAAGGATAATAGAATCTAACCTTTTTGGCATAGACATTCGTTTCTCGCCCGACTATAAGTTTTACCTTGGGCTTGTATTCTTCACATTATTCTGGGTTTCGATGTTTGGTTTGGTTGGGCTTTACCACGATCCATACCGGAAGTCGAGGCTTAGAGAATTTGGAGCCTCACTAACAATCACCATTATTGGCACCATTGTACTTTTCTTCGTCCTACTGATTGACGATTACGTGGTAGCCTACCAGAACTACTACAAGATTTTACTGGCCATGCTTCTGCTAGTGTTTACACTCACCTACATACCCCGGCTTGTAATTACAACCCAAACCATACACCAGATCCATAATAGAAAAATTGGATACCCTACCATAATAATAGGTAGTGGAAAAAAAGCCATGCAAACCTATCAGGATATTAACTCGGAAAAAATATCGCAGGGGTTTAAAATAATAGGCTTTATCGACTTGCCCAATGGGATAAGGGTTGACCAATCGCTTATTTTGGGAAATGTAAACAACATTCCGGAAGTTGTTGCACAATACGGAATTGAAGAGGTTATTCTGGCCATTGACAATGAAAGCCCGCAAATACTAACTACCGTTCTAAACCAACTTGTTCCGCTCAATGTAAACATCAAAGCAATTCCAAGCATGTACGACATTTTACTGGGGAAAGTAAAACTGAACCGTATTATTGGGACTACCCTGGTAGATGTTTCATTTGAACCCATGCCCGCCTGGCAGGCAAACCTAAAGGAAATGCTCGACTATTTTATTGCCATTGTAGGGCTTTTGCTTTCAGCGCCAGTTTCGCTTATACTCATGGCTGTAATTAAAACAACATCAAAGGGCCCTGTTATATTCAAGCAGGAAAGAATTGGGCAGCACGGCAAACCCTTTCACATATACAAGTTCAGGAGCATGTATATTGATGCCGAGGTAAACGGCCCTGCGCTTTCATACCAAACCGACCCAAGAGTAACACCAGTAGGCAGGTTTATGCGCAAAACCCGGTTGGATGAGATTCCAAATTTCATAAATGTGCTTAAAGGCGAGATGTCAATTGTTGGGCCACGCCCGGAAAGGCAATTCTACATAGAGCAATTGGTAAAGGTTGCCCCTCACTACCTTCACCTGCAAAAGGTGAAACCAGGGATAACATCGTGGGGACAAGTAAAGTACGGCTATGCCGAAAACATCGAACAAATGGTAGAGCGGCTCAAGTACGACCTGTTGTACCTTGAGAACATGTCGCTTTACATCGATTTTAAGATAATGATATACACCATCCTAACCATTTTTAAGGGCAAAGGGGTTTAGCATCCCTTTAGCTGAAATTTTTGAATAATTCTATATTCAGGCCCTTGCCGCTTCAATATGCTTTCGTATAGTACCAGTTCCCTTACCGTTTGCACCTGGAATGATTTATTTCGGTATTGCTGAACC
This sequence comes from Bacteroidales bacterium, assembly GCA_011045955.1. Classification (GTDB taxonomy): domain Bacteria; phylum Bacteroidota; class Bacteroidia; order Bacteroidales; family Tenuifilaceae; genus Tenuifilum. The sequence continues at coordinate 39,213 of DSBV01000027.1, forward strand.
TCGGCATTTAATTTATCGGTATTGTGCATGAATTTTACTCTACCCAAGGTGAAATGTGGATTGAATCTCTCCTTATCAAAACTATAACCAAACTCGCTTAATGCGCTATCAACTGAAAGTTTAAGGTCATTAAGTACTTCGGAGAAATCGACCCCAACCCAAATAACCCTAGGTAAAGGGCGGCCAAAAAAACCTATACCTTTAAGGGTTAAGCTGAACGGCTCAAATTTTTGAATGGTTCCTTTTAGCTTATCGCAAATATCTGGAATATTAGCGATTGGGGTATCGCCCAGAAAGAAAAGGGTAAGATGCATTATCGCCGGATCAACCCACTTGATGCTATCGAGCTTATGATTGCGCTTCAACTCTTGAAGGAGGTCAATTATATCATCCTGAGGCGCAACGTCAATTGCCAAAAATGTGCGTTTTGTTTCCATGATGTTCTCATTTAGGTATTGTGTATAAATAAAAAACTAACTATCTTGTTTAGCAAATTTAAAACGTTTGCAGCAATGGGCAACAATAAAAAATTTGCCGTAATACTATCGGGTAGTGGAGTTTATGATGGCTCTGAAATCCATGAGGCAGTTATGACCCTTTATGCCATTGTAAAACATGGTGCAACCTACGAAATTTTTGCGCCTAACATAAACCAGCATCACGTGATTAACCATATTGACGGAAGCGTGATGAAAGAAAAAAGGAACGTGCTGATTGAATCGGCTCGGATTGCCCGCGGCAAGATTAAACCGCTTAAAGAGTTTAACCCAGAACTTTTTAATGCCCTCATCATCCCGGGCGGTTTTGGGGTTGCCAAAAACCTTTCCACATGGGCCTTTGATGGGCCTAAATGCAGCGTACACCCTCAGGTGGAAGCTGCCATAAAAGGAATGCATAAACTAAAAAAACCCATTGGAGCGCTGTGCATAGCACCCGTGTTGCTTGCAAAAATTATTAGCAATGCCACCGTAACCATTGGGAAAGATACCTCAACAGCCCAAGCAATTGAATCGTTGGGAGCCAAACACCAACCAACCGGCCATGCGCAGGTTGTTGTGGATGAAAAAAACATGCTGTTTACCACACCATGCTATATGCTCGACGCTAATATAGTTGACATATCGAATGGGACCAAGGCCGTTGTTTCAGAAATACTCAAATGGATTTAGCCATGAAAAGGTTTGTTATCCTGGCTTCCATTACTACTATTATGCTTAGCTACAGCTGCCTTAACCAATGCGATGTTGATTGCGTTAATCCACCTTCGCCTACATGGCTTAAAATTGTTGATAAAACCTCGCACCAAAATTTAATAGCTGAAGGATTTTACCATAAGGACTCCATTAAAATTTACTACTTTGATGGTGAAACAAAAAAATACGCAAACATTTTTTTTGTTGGCCCAGCTGGCCAAACCGATATAATCCAAACCAACATTGGGATTTTATTGCCCTTTGAGCAGCTAAATACATTTTACCTATACTTAAACCATAGCGATATCGATACCATACAGGTACGATTTGTAAAAAACAGCGATGGGTGCTGCACTGCATATCCTCTCGATTCTATTGCCATTAACGGAGAATACGCTGAGGTTGACGGGGTTGACTACTCCTTTCTCATTAAAAAGTAGGAATCAAATCAACCCTTGCTCATAAAGGAAGATTAGCTCATTTAGAATCTTATCCTCGCCCTGTGGGTCGAACTTGGTTTTGAGGTTCGACCCAAAAAGGCGTGCAATGCCCTGCCAGAATGTGGCAGAAAAACCACCCTTTAACTCCTTTACAAGCTCATACGAGGTTCGTTGGGTTTCCCTGTCAATGAGCTTTATTAACATCTTCCCCTGCGATATGGTAAGCTTTGTCAAATCCTTCTCAAACTGATTTCGGAGTTCCTTTTCTGCCCTAGCTACGTATTCCTTTTTCTCTCGGTCAGTTTTAAGGATCTTCAAATTCTCATTTATTTCTAGTAACTTATACTTTGCAATTTGAGCGTATGGGTATGTTTTCTTGAGGTTGTATATCATTCTGTAATACTTGCCCATCTCTCTTCGGCTCTTGAAACGGCGTTTACCCACCTTTACAACATCTTCAATCTTGATATGGGGTACATACTCGCCATCGAGAATGATTGTAGGGTACAAGATAAGGCTGTCAGTGGATGTGGCCTGTGCGCCTACATCCTTAACTGCAGCAGCAACCAGAAAAGCCACCAAGACAGTACCTGCAAACCTTTTCATTCCACCCCCATAGATTCTTATGCCAAAATTAATACCTCATCAACCCTTAAACAAGTATTATGCAAATTTCCATCAAATTGTTTCAAAATTGTACTCAAAAATCAAAAAAAGTAATTCGTTTAACACACTATATTTTAACCTGTTAATTCATTTAAGACCATATTTTGATGTACTTTTGTTGTAGCTCGCCGAAAACGTTTTCGAACGATGAGAAAGTTTTGAAATTGGATTGTGCAATGTATGAAGCCCCCATAAAGTTGAATACCCTTTTAAAAGAATTTAGCTTGCACTCCGAAAACCAATTTCTAAACCTAATTGAGTATGAAAAAAATCTTCGGAGTTATTAGTTTAATCCTTTGGTGCGGTAGCCTGCTCGCACAGGAAATTAACGTGAGCGGTACTGTCACATCGAGCGATGGCACGACCCTACCGGGGGTAACCATCGTGGTAAAGGAAAACCCTTCAAAGGGTGTAGTTACAGATGCTAGTGGGAAGTACACTATCAGTGTGCTCCCGAACCAAACGTTAGAGTTCTCGTTTGTGGGTATGGAAACCCAAGACGTTCCCGTTGGTGGGAGAACTCTCATTAACGTTGTAATGAAGGAATCATCCATGATGATCGAAGAACTCGTGGTGGTTGGTTACGGCGTGCAAAAGAAGAGTTTAGTATCGTCTTCGGTATCAAAGGTATCGAGCGAGGATATTGAGAAGGCTGCTCCCACACGCGTTGAGCAAGCCTTACAGGGCAGAACAGCTGGTGTTCAGGTAATTGCCAACTCAGGGCAACCTGGCGAAGGCTTTACAGTTCGTATCCGTGGTGTTGGAACCAATGGCACATCCGACCCCTTATACATTGTAGATGGCATGCCTGTTGGTGGTATCGATTACCTAAACCCCTACGATATCCAATCGGTTGAAATTTTAAAGGACGCTTCGGCATCGGCAATTTATGGTGCACGGGGTGCTAATGGTGTTGTTCTTATCTCCACCAAGCAAGGCCAAAAAGGCAAGTTCTCTGTTAACTACGACTACTCCATGGGATATCAGAATGCATGGCGCAAGGTATCGCTCTTGAATGCCAAGGAATATGCCATTATCATGAACGAGAGCTATGCCAACGATAATCGTCCCATTCCGTTCCCCGATGTTAATGCAGTTGTTCAGGCTGTTGGCAATGGAACCGACTGGCAAGACGAAATTTTCTACAAGAATGCCCCAACGTACAATCACCAGTTCTCAGTTAGCGGAGGTAACGAAAACTCTACGTTCCTCTCATCGCTCTCATATACCTACCAGGATGGTATTGTAGCCAAGGGTAAATCGAACTACGAGCGTTACACCTACCGTTTAAACTCCACCCACAAGTTCGGAAAGTTTAGTATGGGTAACAATTTAGCTTATACCAATAAGCTAACCCGAGGGATTGACCCCAATGCCGAATTTGGTGGTCCTCTTGCCAAAGCAGTTAATATGGATCCAATCACACCTGTTAAGAATCCTGATGGCACTTGGGGTATCTCAAACTATGCCACCCAGGAAGTAGTAAACCCGGTTGCATACCTTAGCGTTCTCAACTCCAACTATTCCGAAAATAAATTGGTAGGAAACGTTTGGGGCGAACTTGAAATTATTAAAGGGTTAAAGGCAAAAACCAGCTTCAGCGTTGATTACGCACATGGTTCTAGCCGCTCATTTGTTCCTGTTTACTTCCTTAGCGATATTGTAAAAGCTACCACTTCTGAGGCATCGGGAACTGTTAACAAATGGTTCACCTGGCAGAGCGAGAACACCCTAACCTATTCCAATTCATTCGGTGAACATAGTTTTGCTGCCATAGTGGGTATGACCGCCAATAAATACACCCACGAATACATTGGTGGCAAGAAAAACGATTTGATATTTAACGATTTTGAACATGCCTGGATAAACAACGGTACCGATGAAGATAGCTACCGCTCGTGGGGTGGTGCCGATGAGCACGCTTTACTTTCATACTTTGGCCGTGTAAACTACGATTTTGCCGGCAAATATGTATTTGAAGGTGTATTAAGGACCGACGGCTCCTCAAACTTTGGTCCCAATAACCGATTTGGTTACTTCCCTGCTTTCTCCGCCGGATGGTTAATGTCCAAGGAAGAATTCCTACAAGGCATTACCCCTCTTTCGTTCTTAAAGCTACGCTTTGGCTGGGGCCGTAATGGTAACGAAGCCATTGGTGCTTTCAGGTACACCTCTCTAATAGGCTCAGGCAGTAAGTATACATTCGGAACCGATGAAACAATTACTTTAGGTTCAAACCCTGTTGGTATTTCGAACCCCGACCTTAAGTGGGAAACCTCTGAACAAACAAACTTAGGTGTTGATGCCCGATTCCTATCCGATAAACTGAGTGTAACCCTCGATCTTTACAATAAGAAAACTAAAGACCTTTTGGTTGTAGCCCCTATACCCGGTTACATTGGCAACGCTGCCCCCACAGTAAACGGTGGTTCGGTTAGCAACAAGGGTATAGAGCTGGAACTGGGCTATAAAACCCTTATTAACGAGCTTAGAATTAATGCCAACCTTTCAGGTGCATACAACAAGAACGAGGTTACCTCAATCAACAACAGCGAAGGAAAAATCTATGGTGCAGGCCTTGCAGTTGGTATGTATAACATCTGTATGATGGAAGTAGGTTACCCAATAGCCTATTTCTGGGGATATAAGACTGCAGGCGTTTTCCAAAATGAACAACAAATTCTGGATTACAAATCGAGCGATGGCACTGTTATTCAGCCCAATGCCAAGCCTGGCGATTTGATTTGGGTTGATATGAATGATGATGGTAAGATAGATGACCAGGACCGCACACAAATTGGTAATCCTTACCCCGATTTCACCCTTGGCCTCAATTTGGGTCTAAACTACAAGAACTTCGACTTTAACATGTTCTGGTATGGTGCGTTTGGTCAGGAAATCTTTAAGGGTACCCGTCGTTACGACCTCCCCATGTCGAATTGGGATGCTTCGGTTCTTGAACGTTGGACAGGAGAGGGCACAAGCAATACTCACCCACGTGTGACCATAGACGACTCCAATGAAAACTACTTTAAAGTTTCTGATTTTTATGTTGAGGATGGTTCGTACCTACGCCTGAAGAATGTAACACTTGGATACACTCTTCCCGAAAAATACAGCCAAAAGGTAAAGATATCGAAACTGCGTCTTTATGTATCGGCAGTTAACCTGTTGACCTTTACCAAGTATTCAGGATTTGACCCCGAAATTGGAGCAAAGTGGTCGCTTGATGTTGGTATCGACCGTAACATATACCCACAACCAAGAATGTTCCTGTTCGGTGTAAACCTGAGTTTCTAACCTAAATCAGCTAAAATGAATATGAGAAAAATTAAAAATATATCGATAATCCTTTTCATGGCACTAGGCATTGTTGCCTGTACAAAGGATTTTCTGGAGTTACAACCTCTGACTGAAAGGGTTGAGGATAACTTCTATAAAACCGAGAAAGACGCTTTTGAAGCAGTTGTTTCAATCTACGATGTACTGCAATGGCAGTGCGGTGGTGGTTACCACCCTTGGGATCTTGTAAGTAATATTCTATCGGACGATGCCTTTGCGGGTGGTTCAGGCCCTGGCGATAGACCAGGATTAGTTCGTATGGGTAAATTTTCAAACTACACCAACGACGAGGAACCTCTTGGGATTTGGAAAGACAGATTCACTGGAATTTACAGAGCAAATCTATTCCTTACAAAGGTTGATGGTGTTGATTTTAAAACCGAGGAATTGAAAACCCGCCTGACAGCGGAGGCTCGTTTCCTCAGAGGGTACTTCTATTTTGAACTAGTTCAGTTCTACGGAAATGTTCCTCTAATCCTTAAACCCCTTACACCATCGGAGTATCAACAAGCCGCTGCTGATCCCGCAGATGTTTACAACCAAATTGCCAGCGATTTGTACTATGCATATCAAAACCTTCCTGCAACCATTACTGCCGCAGAAAAGGGCAGAGCATCAAAGTGGGCTGCCGGGGCATTACTGGCAAGGGTTTACCTGTTCCATAAAGGATATGGAAAAGGCGTTTTAGACATTACAACCGACCTGAAGGCCGATGATAAAACCTTTACTGAAACCGATATTGAAACTATTATTGATGACATCGTTGAAAACAGTGGCCACGGTCTAGTTCCTGACTATGCAAACCTTTGGGGCGTAGCCAACAAGAACAACCTTGAATCGATATTTGAGATACAGCATACCCATAAAGCCGACTGGGGCGACTGGGTATGGCGTAACGGAACCGAAGGGAACTGGACTGTAGTTATGAGCGGTTTCCGTGGTGTTGAAGACCCAATTTACGAATCGGGATGGAGTTTTCAGCCTGCCAGCCAATCGCTTGTCGATGAGTTTGAACCTGGCGATCCGCGTTACTCGGTATCAATACTCGATGCTGCAGCCGAAG